>CAZMJH010000140.1:0-895 GCA_964566595.1 uncultured Candidatus Poseidoniales archaeon | reverse complement strand
CCATGATACCTGAAACTCCCACAAACATTGAGCCGAAAATCATAGTTGCAACAATAGCAACATAAGCCATCTGATTATGTGATAGGACCATTTGAATGCACCGCTATAGTCCTTCGGACTAGTATCTCGTACCTTTTAACTAAAATAAAGATTGAGGGGCCATGGATGTTAAAAAAACATCAATTAATTATCTGCAATCTCCCATTTTGAACCAATACGCAAGAATTTTGAGTTATTTTCTTCAAACCAAGTAGCAACTGCATCTCTTCCTTCCGAACGCGCCCAACAACCCAATAACACACCAGTTACAATTGCAGGATGAAATACATTAGAAAAACCTAATTCAACACCCCCATGCTTATCAAATCCTTTTGATGAAATTACAGAACCTAATCCATGATCTACTAATTCAGCTTGACTAGCGCCTATCCAATGTTCTGCTTCGGCTACCATGAACAATTCTTCACCTTCCCTAAATAAATCACAAGAAGATTGAGCAATAGCATCCCATACTTTAGTTTCGGTTTCTGAAAGATTGAAAACAGACCAATCCACTAATGGAATAAATGTACATTCAGATGCATAAATCGTTATATTTTGTACTAATCTTAGAATGAAATCTTGTGACAACATCATATGCCTTTCGCCCATTAAATCCCAACCACCATAACTTAATTCAAAGGGTTTAGACAATGGATTTTTTTGAATATGTTCAACTTTTTCAGGTGTATCAAACGACCAATTTGCTACAATTTTTTTGGGTTCTGCTACTTGTAAATCATCTAATTCTAAATGAACTAATGCAATGTCTTTTCCACTATCTTCCCATCTAAATCTATGTCTTGATTTGACAATCCATTCCCATGCAGCATTTGCTAAACCCGCAGAAAAGCTT
>CAZMJH010000139.1:0-4334 GCA_964566595.1 uncultured Candidatus Poseidoniales archaeon | reverse complement strand
ACATTTCTTGTAGGATAATCATTCGGCGGTAAGATATTTTCTTTTCTTGCTTTCGGACCAATAGTAACAATCTCTGGATGTTCTACAAAAATTAGTGTATCTTGAATTTCGTCATTAACTCTTAATTTTTGCATTTCTTTCATAATTAAATCTATTTTTTCATGATCCTCGCATGTAAATCTTATGTGTTCTAAATTACGCATACTTTAGCCTCATGAAATGTGAATTGCATGGCCTAATGTTGCTAGAATTGCTTCATGAAATGATTCTGTCATCGTAGGATGTGCGTGAATTGTACCTGCAACATCTTCTAATAAGGCACCCATCTCAAGTGCTAGCGAAAATTCACCAGATAATTCGCTAATAGAACTTCCAACTGCTTGAATTCCAAGAATTTGATGATTATCTTTTCTTGCTAGAACTCTTACAAATCCTCCAGATTTTTCTGCTTCCATGGTTAATGCTCTTCCATTTGCAGCCAGAGGAAATTTCCCAGTCAAAAGTTTAGTTTCTAAGTGTGAACAGTATTCATTAGCTTCATCAGGAGACATCCCCACAGAAACAATTTCAGGTTCTGTAAATACTATTGCAGGAACTGATATAGGCTCATATTCTCTTATTCCTCCAGCAATAATTTCAGCAACCATTTCACCTTGAGTAGATGCCACATGAGCCAACATTTCTCCACTGTCTGCTATATCTCCTATAGCCCATACATTTCTCATATTAGTTGCACATTTTTTATCAACCATTACAAAGCCTTGTTCATTCATTTTTACTCCCATCTTTTCGATTCCAGAATCTTTTGATCTTGGTTTTCTTCCAACAGTAACTAGAATTTTGTCTGCTTTCAATGAGTTCATGTCCCCTTTGGAATCAGTATAGTTTATTTTTACACCATCCTTTGATTTTTCAATCCCCTTTGCAAATGATTTTGTATGTACTGTAACTTTATTTTTCTTTAAGTATAATTCAACAGGTCTTCTCAGCTCCTTATCAAAAATTGGTAAAACACTATCCATTGCTTCAATAATAGTTACTTCGGAACCAAGTAATCGATAAGCGATACCTAGTTCGAGGCCGATATATCCTCCACCGACAACAACTAGGTGTTTTGGTAAATCATTTAATTCTAAGGCTTCTCTACTTGAAATTACATTTTCATCAAATGGCATAAATGGTAATTCTATTGGTGTTGACCCATTTGCAAGTATTACATGTTCAGCCTCAATTCTTATTTCTCCATCAGAATTGGTTACAATGCATGTTTTTGCATCAATAAATTTGGCCCATCCAGATACAAGTTTTACTTTAGCTGATTTTAGTAATCCTTCAACACCTTTATTCAATTTTTCAACAATATTTTCTTTCCAAGAAATTAAGTTTGCTAAATTCAATTCTGCAGGAGTAGGCAATGAAATGCCCATATGCCCATCTTTTGCACTATGTTTTTCTAGTGAATGAAATTTATGAGCGGCATGAATTATTGCTTTTGAGGGAATACAACCCCGGATTAAGCAAGTGCCTCCTGCTTTTTCACCTTCTACAATAATTGTTTTCATACCTAATTGTCCTGATCTAATTGCTGCAACATACCCTCCAGGTCCAGCACCAATTACTAGTACCTTGCATCTTTGAGTTTCCATAGAAAATCCTCACATAAATATCGTAGCGGGATGTTCTAACAAATTCTTAAGAGTTTGAATTAACATTGCTCCATCCCAACCATCTACAACACGATGATCCCAACTAGAACTTAATCTCATAATTCTTCTAACTTCTATTCTGCCATCGATTACAACAGGAGTTTCTTTTGCATTATGAACCCCAAGAATGCCTACTTCTGGATGATTTATTATTGGTGTTGCACCCAACCCTCCCATTTTTCCTAAACTCGTAATTGTAAAAGTTGAACCTTGCAATTCTTCGATACTTGCTGTACCGTCTCTAGCAGATTGAGATAAGCGTATTAATTCATTTGCAGATTCCCATATGTCTTGTGCTTCGACATTTTTGACAACAGGAACAAAGAGTCCTTTTTCTGTTTGTGTTGCAATTCCTAAATTTACAGCTTCATATTGTAGAACTTTGCCCTCTTCATCTAGATAATGTGCATTGCATTTGGGATGTTCAGAAAGTGATTTTACAAGTGCTTGCATTATGAATGGCAGATATGTTAATTTTGGTTGTCCTTCACTTCTATTATTATTTAGATGAGCCCTCAGTTCTTCGAGATTTGTAATATCAACTTCTTCAAAATAGGAGAAGTGGGCAATTTTTGAATATGATTTACTCATTTGTTCTGCAATTTTACGCCTTAGTCCTATTACTGGAATTTCTTTTACACCAGATAATGCCGTTCTTTCAACTCCTGCTGCAGCAACTGGAGATCCACCTTCTTTCCATGTTTCAAGATCTGAATGAATTATTCTTCCACCTGGACCACTTCCTATAATTGTATTAAGATCGATACCTCCTTCTCTTGCTTTTTTACGAACTGCAGGGCTTGCCATAACTTTTTCACCCTTTTTTCGAGAAGTTGATTGATTCTCATTAGATTGAATCGCAGTTTTCTCTTCTAGGGGTTTTTCTTCAATATTTTCTGAAGGAGGTGCCTCTTCTGTTTTTGTAGAACTAGTACCACTTCCTTCTACATCAAATATAATACAAACTTGGCCGACTTTAAGCATTTCACCTGCTTTTCCATTTATTTTTTCGACTTCTCCATCTGTTGGACTAGGTATTGTAACTGTTGCTTTATCAGTCATTACATCTAGAATAGGATCATCTTCCTTAACAGTGTCACCTACATCTACATGCCATGATACTACCTCTCCTTCTACAACTCCTTCTCCAATATCTGGCAACCTAAATTCGATTTTCCCCATGTTTATACCTCTTGTGTTTTCTTTATTGCTGTTGCTATTCTTTCAGGGTTTGGTAAATAATCCCATTCAGTAGAATGAGGGAATGGAGTATCCCATCCCGCAACTCTAATTATAGGAGATTCTAACGAAAAGAAGCATTTTTCTTGTATTGAAGCAGATAATTCTGCTCCGAAACCACCAGTTTTCGGTGCTTCATGAACGATTACACATCTTCCTGTTTTATTTATTGAATTTACTAGAGCATCTCTATCAAATGGAATTAGTGTTTGTAAATCAATTAATTCACAAGAAATTCCACTTTCCTTAATTCCTGCTTCAGCAACATGTAGCATTGCTCCCCAAGCAATAACTGTACATTCTGTACCTTCTTGAACAATTTCTGCCTTTCCTAATTCAATTTTGAAATAATCTTCAGGGACATCAGATTTTGGGTGGCCTTTCCATGTTGGCACGTTGTGAGGATCACCATAAAATGGACCTCTGTAACATCTTTTTGGTTCAAAGAAAATAACAGGGTCATTTGATTCTATAGCTGCTGTAAGTAATCCTTTAGCATTATTTGGTGTGGAACAATATACTACTTTAATTCCAGGAGTGTGAGTGAATTGTGCTTCAGGAGATTGAGAATGATGATTTCCTCCTTTTATTCCTCCCCCTGCAGGAGTTCTGAAAGTAATTGGTGTATAATATTCTCCACCACTTCTATATCTTAATTTGGCAATTTCGTTTACTATTTGATCATAAGCAGGGAAGATGTAGTCTGCAAATTGAATTTCTACAACCGGGCGAAGGCCATTTAATCCCATTCCAAAAGCGGTTGCAGCAATACCTCCTTCTGCAAGAGGCGAATCAAATACACGATGTTTTCCATATTTTTGTTGTAATGTGTCTGTGACACGAAAAACACCCCCAAAGAAACCAACATCTTCACCAAAAATTATGACGCTATCGTCTTTTTGTAACTGTAAATCTAAGGCAGAATTAAGAGCTTGAATCATATTCATTTCTACCATATAATCACTTCCCTAATTCTTCTCTTTGTTCCTGTATATGCCATGGCATTTCTTCATACACATCAGTGAATATTGTTGATGCTGGAGGAAAAGGACCATTTGCTAAATCACCGTATTTCACAGCTTCTTTGTATGCAGATACTACTTCTTTATCGATACTTTCTTCTAATTTTTTATGTTTTTCTTCATTCCATTCTCCTATTGTGATTAGATGCATTTTTAGACGTTCCACAGGATCGCCTCCAGGCCAAAAATCTGCTTCATCACTAGGTCTATATCTTGAAGGATCATCTGAAGAACTATGTGCTCCTGCACGATATGTGTAAACTTCAATGTGAGTTGGACCTAAACCGGCTCTTCCTCTTGTAGCAGCCCATTTAGTAATAGAATGTAGTGCTAGAAAATCATTTCCATCTACTCTAAAACTAGGGAT
>CAZMJH010000138.1:0-4335 GCA_964566595.1 uncultured Candidatus Poseidoniales archaeon | reverse complement strand
ATGGCAAAAGAACGTTCAATTGAAGCGATTAAAGAATTAAAAGGTGCATTTGGAAGTGAGCATCACATACACCTCTATACGAGTATACCTTTTAATCCTGAATTCGCTGTTGAATTTCAAAAAGTGGGACTTGATGAAATCCGATTTCATTTGTTAAATTTAGAATTGGAAAAATATATTCCTACGATTAAAGCATGTGCTAAAGTTGGATTATTAACGGGTATTGAATTACCTGCAGAACCCGATAAAGAAGAGAGATTGAAACAACTTATTGAAGAATTAAAGGAAGTTCCAATCACGTTTCTTAATCTTAATGAATTGGAAATAACAGTTGGAAATTATGAAAATATGGAATTGCGTGGATTTAATATTAGTAATGAAATCACTGCAGGAGCGAAAGGGAGTGCTGAATTAGCATTAAAATTAAAAGAAAGAGTGAATGCTGGAACTTATGGTTACCATCTTAAATTTTGTACATCTAGTTACAAAGACGCAGGACAATTAAGAGCGCGTTTTTCTAGAAGAGCAAAGGCAAATTTACAGCCGTGGGAGGAAATATCAGAAGACGACACAATTATTTTTGGAGCAATCTATTCATCTGCTGAAAATGTTGAAGATTATATTGATGATTTAATTAATGAATTTGGGATTGATTCACGGTGGATTCATTGGAATTCACAATTTGAAAGAATCGAATTACCAATTTCATTGGTAGATGAAATTAGTGATGAAATAGAGATTCCTTGCGCGCAAATAGAAGTACACCCTACACATGAAAGACTTGAAGTAGGGTTGATTTGGTTGAATAAATATAGACTTTCAAATGAACCATAATATCAATAGAAAAGGCTCAATCCGGAGTATGAATTGCAATGTTAGATAGCATACATCAGCGCACAGGTATGAATTTACGCGTGTTCTTTGAAAAGCAAACATGGTATGCTTTTTTAATTTCAGTAGTACTTTTCTTTGTTATAGCATATTCTGGTTTAACTGTGTTTGGAATGACAACGTCTAAATTCGGAGTTACTGATGATGCTCAAATGGCTCCTAATTTTGACATGCAATCATTGAATAGGACCGGAATAGAATCAAATTATACTAACGATACTGGTTGGTTTGAATTAGAACAACATCAAGGAAAAGTGGTGATACTTGATTTCATGGCTCATGATTGTATTGCTTGCCATGGGGTTCAAGCTCATCTTGAGGAACATATGTCAATTTGGCAAGATTTAGATACTGAATATGAATTGTTAATTGTTGCAGTTGGAGCGTGGTATGATGAGCCATTTGATTATTTGAATGAATCATCAGGGGGGTATCATGTCCCATATTATTTTACTGGGAAAGGTAGTGTTGAATCGGTAATAGTTAATGAAACAACAGGAGAAAGGGGAGATTTAAGAGAGTATTATAATGCCTGGACAATACCTGTTGCTTATGTTATAGATCATGAAGGATATTTGATAGCAAAAAACACAGGTTCGGGCTTACAATGGAATGAATTTGATTCTGCTGTGGTATCCGCATTAAATGGTGAAGCTGAAGATCTAAGATTTGGACTTTCAGAGGTAGATACTTCAGTGATTGGAATTTTTACATTGGGGTTGTTATTGTCAATTTTAGTATATTTTTCTCCCTGCGCATTTCCAGTATTGCCAAGTTTCATCACATACTATCTTTCATTAGGTTCTAGAGAAGAGGACTTAATAGAGCAAGGTAAACTAAAAGGAAAAATGCCCAGAGCATGGGTTATTGGATTACTTTCAGGATTTGGAATGTGGACTTTCTTTTTATTTATTGGAATAATTGCAGTGATTATGGGTGAAGCATTTGAAAAATCAGGCATTATTACTCAAATTGCTTTTGCAATTGCAGTGTTATTGGTTGTACTTGGATTTTTCATGTTAACTGGTGGAACTGCACATCTTATGGGATGGGTTCAGAAATATATCGATAGATGGAGTACTACAGAAAATGATGAAGTGTTTACTCCAAGGAGGAATATGTATCTTTATGGAATTGGATATGCCGCAGCATCGATTGATTGTACTGCAGCAGCAGTATTGCCCTTCATAATTTATCTTTCAACACAAGGAGGAAATTCTGTACCTATTGGATTATCTGGGTTGATGTTGGGATTGTTATTATTGATGATTTCAGTTACGGTTGCTGTTAGTTTTGGAAGACAAGTAATGATTGATTTCTTAAGAAAGGCTACAGGAATTATCAAGATGGTTGGTTCTTGGATGATGATGTTTGCAGGTATTGGATTACTCTTATTGATGTCAAATCCAGAACTACTTAGTTAATTTTCAAGATAATTGATAATTTCTTCATTGTTTTGTTCTGTATGTATGATGCATTTTTTCATATAATAGATTCCAAAAATTCCTAAAAACACTCCGGTGATAATATCTAAAATATAATGTTGTTTTGTTGTTAACGTACTAATAATCACTAAAACACAAATTATCCAAATTAATAAGGGAACTATCTTGTTTTTCATCAAATTCATAAACTCATTTGATTTTTCAGGAAATCTTAGAAGTCCACCTCCAGATTTAATCCAATGAAGAAAAATCCATGACAATAAAACTGAATGATTAACATGTAATGACGGCCAAGTGTTGTAGGGAGGATCAGCGAGGTGTAATGTGTTGTAAAATGTAGCAATTATTCCCTCGCCTATGTCTATATCTTTTCTTGAAGTTATTTCTACCGGGAAGAAAATAAAAATCAAAAAACATATAGTTGTAAAAGTCAAAATAGTCTGAAACGCATAAATGCATTCTATTGAGCCTTTTTTAGAACGAGGGGTTGCTGAAATCATTAATGCAAATAAGAGATAATATAATCCATAAATAATGATTGAATTTCTTATGAACGGTATACTGTCATCTAAGCTTGTATTTGCATTAAAAGCAGAAAACCCCCTCCATTCAGCAAAGTGATTGATTATGGCATAACTTGTAGAGATAATTGTTGAAAAAATGATTAAAGCAGCGATAGGAATGAATGTTGAATTTAGTTTTGATTGAAACCTCCATAATATTTTCCAAAATGGCCACGGAGTCATTACGATTTTATCAAAGAACTTACCAATCATAAGATTCATCATCCTTCAAGTGCATCAATTAAAAGGTGGGCACGATCTATTAACTCGATTGGATTTGAACCTAGAACATATAGGGTTGGTACCCAACCAAAATCCCCTTCATCAATCAGAATGTGGGCATCTTTAGATGAATTGTCTGGTATGCTTTTTGGTGCTGATGCAGAAACAAGTTCCAATTTTACACATGTCTTTTTCAATTTCTTTATTGCTTTTTTAGGCAAGGCCAAATTCATAATTGCAGTTGCATTTGATCCAAAACTTCTTGCTTTTAATAATACTCCAGCTAAATGAATACTTGCTCCAAATTCTGGCATTGACATATATCTTATTTGATCATTAATAATCCAGAGTCTTCCAGGAAATGCTGCAACATCCTGAATGTCTATTGCATCATTTGTACAAGCAGCCACATTCATTCCTATTGCCGGTTGCCAATTTTCTATTTTAGGAATTACAAATCTTTGTGTAATCCATTCTAATCTTCTAAGTAAACCTGCTCTTGCTTGCCCTCTATCCAAATCAGTACCAGTAAGAATTTTATCAAAGCGTATATTTCTTCCGTCATTAAAAACAAATTCTATAACATAACGTTGTTGTTTTAATTTCGCTTCGGGTCCTAAATTTGCTAATAATTGAGTCATTTCAGTAGCCCATCCATCAACCACAGCCTCATCAGCACTACCTTTTAAGGGAGGCAATATTCTACCTCTTTGCCTGCTTATTGTACTTTGAGTCATCCCAATCATAGAAGATATATTTTGTTGACTCCATCCTTGTGCTTGTAGAGATCTAGCGACTTGCATTTGTAATCTGTCTAGCCATTTTGTACCATCTTCGCCTAGCATATGAGTGCGTGACTGAAAGAGAGTTATTCAATGTGACGCAAATCTTATGCATTTAGCATACTTATTTTTGGAGATTTACAATTACCGGTTCAAGGTCTTCAGATGAAGGATCTATATGCCCCCATGAAAGAATAATCATCTCATCTGGATCTTGTGCATGTCTTGCAGCAGGTCGGTTTAGTGCAATTATCCCACTTCCTGCTTCACCCTTTATCACATATGTTTCAATTCTCGCACCATTGTTAATATTTACAACTTGTACCTTTTCATTTTCAGATAGTACTGCTCGTTTCATTATATTTTCATCAATAGTGATGCTTCCTACGTAAAACAGTTCTGTTTCAGTAACTTTAGCGTAGGCTATCTTTG
>CAZMJH010000137.1:3814-4335 GCA_964566595.1 uncultured Candidatus Poseidoniales archaeon | reverse complement strand
TCCTCCTAGAGAAGATACAGATTTATTAGCACATACACTGAGGTGTTTTGGACCAGGAAATGGGAGGAAAATTTTGGAAATTGGCTGTGGTTCAGGTGTCATTTCAATTTTTGCCGAAACCTGTGGATGGAAAGTTGTTGGTTGTGATATTAATCCTCTAGCAATTGTAGCAAGTCGAGGATTAGCAAAAGAAAAATATATTACAAATGCTAAATTTATAGAAGGAGGAATTGAACCTAAAAAAAGTAAAAAATCACAAATATTTGAAGAGGGCCCTTACGACCTCATATTATGGAATCTACCGTACCTTAAAAAACCAAACACAGATGAATTATTAGGGCCTTTAGAAGATGCATCATTATCAGACATAAGTGATGGGAAAAAGGGAAGTTTGCATCAATTATTACTTAAAAAAAAAGAAACCGAAAAATGCCTTAAAGAAAATGGTTCAATAAAATTAATTCACAACGATAAAGATACGGGAAGAATGTTAACTTCTGATTGTAGAAAAATGGGTTGGG
>CAZMJH010000137.1:0-3804 GCA_964566595.1 uncultured Candidatus Poseidoniales archaeon | reverse complement strand
TGATCCTGAAAGTGAAGGAGAAACTCAGATTAGAATTCTAAAAGATGGTGAAAAAATACACGCAACTGCTTTATGGAAGCCATGGGCATCAATTAAAAAAATACAACTTAAAGAAGTTGATTCTACAAATTCATACTTACTTGAAAGAACAGAACCCAATGGAACATTAGTTGTTGCTAAAAATCAAATAAAAGGCAGAGGTCAACGTGATAATTCATGGATTCATCTACAAGGTGGATGGTGTGGAAGTTGGATGATTGATCTTAATAATTCGTCACCTGCAACAATTCAAGCAAAAGCAGGATTGGCAATTATTGAAACGATTGCATCAGTATGTTCTTTAGAATTACCAACATTTGATTTACTTTCTATGACTAAATTTCTAAAAACTGATGTTTGTATAAAATGGCCCAACGACCTTTTAATTGAAAATAAAAAATTTGGAGGGATTTTATCCGAAGCAAAAACACAAGGAGATAATACAAAATGTGTTGTTGGGATTGGATGCAATTTATCGGGAGATAATAAAAAAATAAGCAAAATTATCCCCAATGCCGCTTCCTTAAAAAAATTATTTGATAGTGAAATAAATAATAAAAAATGGGAAGAAATATTGCATGCATCTATGGCATCAAAATTTCAAAAACATGAGTTTTTTGATACTCCTTCAGAATCTGAAGAAATAATAAATTGGTGGTTATCCATGGAACCTTTCTGTAAAAATAATATTGTAGAAATTAATTCTATAGAATATAATATGTCTGGCGTTTTTCCAGACGGTTCTGCTAAACTAATTCCCCTTGAAAACAACATAGGAACTCAAATAAAATGTGAAGAAAGTTTTAATCTAAAATGGAAACAAAAATTATTCAATTAATTCAGCTTCTATTATTTCTGAATCAGTAGAACTCCTATCAAATAAAATTCCAAAATAAACTCCATAAATAGTCAATCCAATACCCAAAAATATCATTATAAGGTTTGGAAATAAATTATCTGAAAAATTTGATCCTTTTTTCACAAGCATCAAGATATAACCGATTATTAAACTCAATCCAAATACCAATCCTACATCAGGCATCTTTACTGCTGGAGCTGACCCGCCTCCTCCCATAATGCTCCCTGTATGATTTTAACCATCAATCTGCCGCTGAAAATATTCATTCATTCTTAATCTTACAAGCCTAATTTTACCGGATGAGGTTATTGAAACAAAATGATCATTACTCTTTTCTAATATGGCTCTAACTTCTTTGTAATCTTCTAATTTAATTTTAATAATGCCTGATTTTCTTTTATTTTCATTAATAAAATCATATAATTTCACATTTGAGGTATTAAGTAAAAAACCTATTTTTTTAATTGCCATTTCTCTTTCTGAAATAGAAGATCCTAATTCCAATCCGATCCATCGGTGTTTGCCGCGAGCGGCTTTACCTGTTTTTGGCATGATATCTCTCGTTTGAGGGGAGTATCTTAACTTGCCGACTTTCTCAGGTTAAATCATGGGAGAGAACGATTCAAACTCCAATGTAGAAGTAAAACCAATCAAATTATCTACAATTTTGAAAGATTTAATGGCCAAAGAAAGGCGTGCACACATACTTACAATTGTAATAATTGCACCTTTATTATACATATTGGGTCAATCAAATGTACTAAATCCAAATTTAAGCGCTATGGCATTTATTTCATTAATGTTCGGATATTCAATTACAGCATTAATTGCAATAAACGAAAAAACAAGGCATTACATTGAAAAAACAAATGAATCCAATGAAGATGAAGAAGATACCTTAACTAAAAAAATCATTACAAATGTAATTTCTACACTAAAAATCATATTTATTCCACTCTTTATTTCAGGAATGATTTTTCTATTTATTTTTAATTTGATGGGAGAAAATAAACCTCTTTCCAATGTAGGTGATTTTTTACCAATATTGCTTTCTTGCTTGTTTATATTTTGGAGTGTTTCTCAAGCTACTTCATACAAAGGTTCTGTGGGAGAATGGATTGGAAATAAAATTGAAAAAGATAAGTCTGAAACTAGTTTCGATCTTAAAAAGAATTCATTGATACAGATGGGAATTGTAGGATTAATAGTAGGTATTATTTCTTCATTAATGCTAACATTACTAGGGAATGATGATGGTCTGAATGGCCCCAATGGAACTCCCATTGTGGTCCTTATCGTTCTTTTATCACAAGGATTTATTTTATGGTATAGCAGGGATATTCGTGAAGAATTAATGAAAAGAAACGATGGGAAAAAATATGAATTCACATGGGGGATTGCACTACAATTATTTGCTGCATGGCACTTCTTAAGTGTCTATAGAAGGGTTGTTTCGTCTGAAGATTTGACTTTTAATTTGTTTGAGGAAACCATACTTATGATCTTTACAGTTGTAATGTCAATATGGAATATTTCATCGCGAGGAATAGCTCGCAACTATAATCTCTTTGTTTCTGAAAATGTACTTTTCTGGGGAATAGCATTTGGATTTGGATATGCAGGTAGTGTGACAATGTTGGCTGTTGGTTTAGAAGGTAATATTTCATACATTTTTGCCATAGGTCATTTTGTTACCTGGGTAACTTTGCTAGCAATGCATAAACAATCATGTAAGGATTTCCTGACTTCTAAATTATCAAACTAAAGGCAATCCACTCAACACTGCGACAACTCGTACAATCCCCTCTAAATCTTCACTAACTCTTGCTCCAAAAATAACCTGTGCATCCTCATCTAATCCTTTAGTGAATGCATCTGCAACAAGATCAACTTGTCCAAGTGTTAAATCCGGTCCACCTTCAACTTGAATTAAACAACCTGTAGCTCCAGACATAGTCACTCCTTCTAAAGGGGAATGCATTGTTTTAGAAAATAATCTATCAGGATAATTCGGATCACCTTGTGCCACAAACATTGTTGCTCCACCGTTTCTAGTTATTATAGATCTCAAATCCATCAAATCTAAATTTATCAAGCCTACTTTCGCTAATGTCTGTATTACTCCCGTTGCTAAATCTTCAATCCAGCCACTATCTTTTTGCCAATCTAAACCTCTTTCTCTTGACATAATTGCTAATCTATCTAATGAGATTTGTACACATACATCAGTTTCCAATCTCAATTCCTCAAGTCCTTTTTTTGCAATTTTTCTTCTAAGTGGTTGACATTCGAAGGGAATAGCCACTATTGCAATTATTAAACAATTAGCACGTTTTGCTTGCCTTGCAAATTCTGCTGCGGCTCCAGAACCACTACCTCCTCCAAGGCCCACTAAAAGCACTACTAGTTCAGCATCTGCAAGAACTTTAGAAGCCAATGGTGCGTTTGCAAGCATTCTTTGGGATGCTAAAGGAGTTAATGCTGCGCACCCTTCCAAAGAATTTGAATCTCCTAATGACAATAAATGACCTTCTGCTGATTCATCAAGAGATGTGGGGTCACCATCTATGAGTAAAAGATCAGATAAATCCTTACATTTTTTATGTGAATTTTTTGCCCAGGTGCATCCAATTCCTCCAATTCCACAAATTAACAATGAATGACTATCCAAAAACATCCCCTCAATAGGTAATATATCGCTCATACCTGCGCCTTTCATTTCTTGCCCATTCATTACTTGGCTCTAATTCAAGAACTTGGTTATAATAATGGATTGCCTTTTCATATTCAATAAAATATTTCCCATAAAGTACTCCCAAATTATTCAAAACAGGAATGCATTGGGGAGATTTTTCTAGCATTTCCAATAATAGTTCTTCAGCACTATTAAGATGTTGTGCTTCTAA
>CAZMJH010000136.1:0-4350 GCA_964566595.1 uncultured Candidatus Poseidoniales archaeon | reverse complement strand
TATATTTCCTGAACGAGTATGTATTTGATTTTCTTCAACTTTTGTGATATAGGTTTCATTTAGGTATTCAACACCTATTGACTTTGCTAATTTAATTAATGCTTTATCATGTTCTGGTCTATTAAGCATAATTCCTTCAAACGGGAAATTAAGGCTTTTACCCGAAGGAGGAACTAACTTTAATTTATCAGTACGAAGAGATATGGCATTTTCTGGAGTTTGAAATAAATCTTCCATATTGGGAACATCGGGGCATAATCGACGCAATTCATTTACAGATGGAATTAATTCGCCGCATTGAAGTGGTTCTCCGATTATTGTTTTTCCATCCAATACAAGTACAGAAGCTCCGTTTTTAGCAGCATATCGTGCCGCGGTACTTCCTGCTGGGCCTCCACCAATAATGACTACATCCCAATTTTTTTGCATTTTGATTCCTCAATCATATCGAGAACGTACATAATGAGCTAATTCTAAAACCATTTTTTTAGCAGGATTATCTTCAATAAAATCAATTTCTCTGATTGCAGAATTTAAATGTTCATTTACTAGTGTTCTACAATAATCAATACTTCCGGAAATTTTCAAAAGATGTAAAACATCACCTAAATCGTGCAAATGAAATTTAGAAACCAATTCAATTAATTTTTCTTTTTCTTTATTTTTTAAATTTTGTATTCCCAATAGGAGTGGCAATGTCATTTTACCTTCTAAGATATCTAATCCCCGAGGTTTTCCTAATCTATCGTCACCAATTAGATCTAGTAAATCATCTACTAATTGGAATGCTAATCCTAATTGCATTCCAAAATTATATAATGCATTTTGATTTTTTTCAGATTGGCCTGTGAGAATTGCAACTGCTTTACATCCCGAAGCAAAAGGGCCCGCTGTTTTACCTTCAATAATTTTGTAATAATCATCAATAGTAGTTAAGTTATTATGAATATGTTCAATTTGTTTTAACTCTGCAGAAGCCATTTTCGAACAAGTTTCAGCCATAAGATCAACAATACTTTTTTCATATTGCCCCCCCAAGCCAAAACCAATTACAAACAACCAATCTCCTGTGATTTGAGCTTTTACAGGTCCACACATTTCGTGTATTGTTTTAACACCTCTACGAATTTTAGCATTGTCATTTATATCGTCATGTATTAACGTAGCTGTATGAATTATTTCATAAGCAGTAGCTAATGGAATAATAAGTTCAATATCGGTACCTCCTAACATCTCATAAGTAAGTAACAATAACATTGGACGAATTCTTTTACCTCCAGCCATTAAGATATGTTCTGATAAATTTACAACTTCATCATGTCCCTGATTTCTTGCATTTTGCATTAAATCTTGGAGATATTTATCAATATTTTTTTTATATCCATTCAAGTGTTGTAAATTATTAACACTCTTTGAGATTGGTCTCATCACCCATCGGAGAAGAGGCGCATATATCAACCAGTGTCTCGAGGCGTTACTGCTTGCGAGTTGTAAAAATGACTGAAGACACATTGATTATTGGTATTTGTAAGCAATTTGATGATGGTGCTCAACCACATTTTGAGCGTTTAATGACATCATTTGACGTTAAATTTGTTGAATATGATTCGATTTTAAAAATAATAGACTCACTTTTAGAAGGAGATATTGATTTGGCAGGAATTAGTGGTTTAGCTGCATATGAATTGGGATTTTCAGCAAATACAACATATCCAAAACTTGAGATTTCAGCATTTTTACCAAGAAGGGACCCTACATTTATTCTTGCAAGTAAGGATGGACTTGATTTTTTACCCCGTAAAAGTAAAATTTTTGTTGAATTAGAATTGGTTCGCAGACAATTAAAGCGTTATAGATCCGATTTTGATTTATGTAATAAATCGGATTTAAAATTTGAGAAATATACTGGTGGGGAATTAGTAGAGAAACTTAATGAATTATGTTCTGATGGAAAATTAGATGGTTATGTGTTAGAACGTTCTGAATGGAATAGTTTTGGAAATAAGGGCCGTAGACACACTTTAGGTATGCAAATTGAAACTAGTGAATCAAGACAACGATTTATCCCTCCTCCTTTGCGGGGGTTTAGTTTATTAATTTCTAGAAATGGTTTTCCTCATTCAATTTTTGAAGAATTTACTGATGAGCATTCAATGACATCTTATCGGATAGAATCAAAATTGTTATCAGAATTAGAAAAAGATGAGTTGCTAGGAATTCATGTATTTATTAGGAGATTATCAACAATTATGAAATCTTTAGATAATGAAGGTGGTTTAACATCCGCGATTTTAGAAGAAAAATTAGATTTTATTGAAAAAAATGATGACGCAATTAAAAAATCAATGCAAATGATAGAGATTATAATGGAAAAAGTGGATGAAAAAGGACAATTTACATTAAGTTTAGAAAAGAAATTTCTTTCTACAGACGATGAATACAAAACACTGAAAATATTTGTAAATGAATGGGGAAAAATTATTGAATTGCCTTTATAATTTTGAGTCAAGGCTCATCAGTTTCAGAATTATTTTCGCTACCTTCATTCATTAAATCCTTTAACTGATCTTCAAAAGTCTTGAGGTCAGTTTGTTCTCTTTGACCAGCGCTTAATAATATTGAAATTGAAAATTCAAGGATTGTATCACGTGTAGTATCAAATTCTGAGGGTAATGATGTATCTGCAATATCTTGATAAAAGATACTAAGTTCTCTTGCACTAGTTTCCCATTCAGAACTTTTAGTATGTAACAATGTTACAATTTCATTAACAATTTGAGTAAAACGTAACCATTCATTCATTGAGTTTTCAAAATCTGTTCTTTTTTCTTCGTAATCATGTTTAATCTGTCCATGTTTTGTAGCGATTTCTACAAGTGTATTTGATGCAATTTTTGTATCGTATTTTTTCTTAGAAATTAGGCGAGAAAGTTTGGTTAATTTTTTTTCAATTTGAGATAAATCATACATAATTTGTTCTCTATTTATTGAATAATTGTTTAATGAAAGTTCTGCATTTTTCCTTAATTCATATAATTGGGTTCTAAAAATTTCCTTACTTTGTTTTAAATGTTCAGAAAATAATCTGATTAATTCTTCGAGGTCTTCAGAAACAGATCTTAATTTTGCTTTCGCTTCCCTCTCAATTTCTCCCATTAGTGCCGACCAATACGTGTCACAAGCCCATACCGCTTGAACATACCTATTCTTCGAAGATAAAATTTAATGTTAAAAATAGACTTTTTTTATTGATTATATTAGTAAGATACTTAGGGGCTGAAAAATGACCCATTGTTATCATGGCGTCAAATGGTGATGTTCAGACGTTGTTGGGGCAGTTATATTCTGCACGTTTAGAGTCACTAAAAACTATGGCTATAGAAAATAATCTTCAGAAAAATGGTAGTGTAGAACAATTAAGAGCGCGGTTAATCCAAAATCTTATTTTAACGGAATGGAATTTTGATTGGTCATCCATACAGACTTATTCTAAACAACAATTAACACAATTTCTCAGTACTTTTGGAATTAAACGTTCAGGCTCTATAAAAGAACAGCGTCAAAGGTTATGGCTTCATTTAAACTGTGATGTAAAACATCATTCCTTAGACAACCTTGATAATTTATCGAGAGATGAGTTACATGAACTTTGTTTACATTTAGAATTGCCTCGTTCGGGTTCAAAGTCTCAATTATTTGGGAGAGTCGCAGGAGTATTATCTAGTCAGGGAGGAGGTTGGGGGCAAGTAAAAAGAAGTTTAAGAAGGCCAAAAGGTGCGAAATCAATTCCTACTGTTCCAGTACCCCAAAAGAAAATTGAAGAGGTTGTTAATGAGGTGCTAGATGTCGAAGAAGTATTAGATGCTGTAGAAGAAGTACATTTAGATCAAATACCTACAATTGAATCCGAAATTTCTGATGAGAATACCCAAAATGAAACAGAATTGAACCTAAGAAATGAATTAGAACAATTTATTTCCACAGTTTCGGGTGAATGGAGTGTTGAAAATGAAACAGAATTATATTCCCATCTTACAAATCTCGGATTTGCGGTATATTTACCAGAAGTTTCATCAGAATTACATAGTATATTAGATGAATTAACATCAAATAATGAAAGATCCGATGGCTTAGAATTACAAATACCCGTAGAAACAGTAGAAGAAGCACACATTATTGCAAATTTAGAATCTCGTAATGCAGAGTTGGATAATGCTATTCGTGATTTTCTTGAAGCAGGTAACCCTGATGATTTATCTGACGTTAACGCATTCATATTATCATTAGAATCTAAAGAATTGCGTACGGAAATGCCAATAGTACGTAAACAAATCATTAATCGAATTTCTG
>CAZMJH010000135.1:2675-4378 GCA_964566595.1 uncultured Candidatus Poseidoniales archaeon | reverse complement strand
GTGAGTTTTCAATACAACACACTAACTCCAATTCATGGATTAGAAGGACCTCATAAGGCTGTAGAACAATTAATTCAATCTGGAGCTACATTAAGTACTTCCAAATTAAATAAAGAAACTATCAATACATATTTAGATAAAAATAGTGTAATCCAAAAAACATCATTATTTACAAAATTAGAACCACAAATTACTGAAAAATGGTTATCAAATGCCACATTTATCAAAGGAGGAACTAGGCGAATTAGAAACATTATAAATTCTTCAGGAACACATATCCTTTCTCCAAGACTTGATAATGGTGGTATGTCATTAACAATAAATGGAGCAGAAGATCTTTATGAATTTTCTAAAAAGGGAACTTGTAAAATTCCTTTAATTAAAATTATGGAAGGTGCAATACCATTTGTACGTAAAGGAAGAAATGTAATGCATGGTTTTATTATTTCAGTTACAGGAACACTTCGGCCAGGGATGCCATGTTTAATTATCGATGAATCAAATAATTTGTTAGCACATGGCATATCATGTTGTACTAATTCAGAAACAACAGAATTAAAGAAAGGTATTGCTGTAAAAGTGAAAACTGGAATTGATGAAAAATAAATGACAAAGATATCATCTATGCATGATATTGATAGGATGGAACTTCCTGTCATACATTGTCCTGAGGCATAATATGACTACAGATAATATTGTTGAGACTATTAATCTAGTAAAATCATACGGAAAGCATATTGCCTTAGATTCTATTAATCTTAAAATTAAAAAAGGCGCAACAGGATTACTTGGTCCGAATGGAGCTGGAAAATCCACATTATTCAAAACAATTCTTGGTTTGATAAGTATCACATCGGGGGATGGTACTGTTCTTAATCATAGTATAAGAGAAGAAGGCCCTATGATTAGATCAAAAATTGGATATATGCCTGAATATGATTGTCTTAATCCTGATTTAGAAGCAATACATCAAGTTGCATATAGTGGTGAATTACTTGGAATGAATTCGTCAATTGCTATGCAAAGAGCTCATGAAGTTCTCGAATATGTGGGATTAAAAGATCAAAGGTATCGTATTGTTGATACATTTTCAACTGGTATGAAACAATCAGCAAAATTAGCGTGTGGATTAATTCATGATCCTGAATTATTAATTGCTGACGAACCTACAAATGGGCTTGACACAGCACATAGAGATTTCATGCTAAATACATTAAATCAAATTGTACATAGTGGTGAAAGAAATTTGATTATGGCTAGCCATTTAATGAATGATGTAGAACGGGTATGCGAACGTATTGTAATGTTACATAAAGGAAAATTAATTGCTCAAGGTAAAATTGAAGATCTCAAAGCAATAGAAAGAGAAGTCGAAGTTCATGCATGGGGTGGTGCATCAAAACTTGAAGAATATTTGCTAGATGATGGTTTAAAAGTTAGAAGGACAGGAAGAGTTCTTCGAGTTGTACACGTAGATGATTCCACTTATGATCAAATAATTTCTGCTGCTTCAAAATCAAAATGTCAAATTAGACGTATGCAAGATCATGAAGCTAGTTTAGAAGATTTATTCATTAGAATAATGGAAAGATTAGGGTATGGCATCAAAAGTTCTGAAGAATTACTGGAAGGAAATCACGATAGAAGTAAAGTTGATGCTCCTCCTGAACTCAAAAATATAGGGGTATTATAATGACTGAAGA
>CAZMJH010000135.1:0-2665 GCA_964566595.1 uncultured Candidatus Poseidoniales archaeon | reverse complement strand
TATGGAGTTTGATATTCCATACTCAACAAATTATATTATAATGACTGAAGAAACATCCACACTAGATTCGGAATTTCTTGGTCAAGAAGGTGCGAATGTAACAGGATTTAGCCGTATGGAAGCAGCATATGGTTCTGGAGATGGTGATGAACAAGCCACAGCAGCTGTGGCATCAACATCTAATGCTGAAATAGGAACTATTTTTGAACAAATTTACAGACCATGGAATGGCACATTAAATACAAGATGGATTGGAAATTGGTCAATATTACGACACCATCTTTACGGCATGTTCTCAAAAGGACATAAGCCATGGGGATGGCCTACACGTATCGCACTGTTTACACTACTACTAGGATCGATGAATGATCTCTTTCTATCCTTCTTTGGAAATGCTCTAGGCGTTGAAGAACTTACAAGATTATTTTCCCCTTCCCGGGAAAATTTGTATGCACATGTCCTTGGGTTTTTCCCAAGAAATGTTTTTTGTTTTCCAATTGCTGCTGCACTTCTTGTTGGTGGATTGATTAGTGAAGATAGGAAAAATGGCATGAGTGCAATTTACTTTTCACGTCCAGTTAATCGTACAGATTATACTGTAATGAAATTTATTTCTGTAGCATTATTATTATCAATACTCATTGTTGGAACTTTAGCCGTTTATTACATTGGTGATCTTGTATTATCGGGAGAAGGATGGGCATATGTTCTTGATACATTTCCATTGTTTTTTGCAGCGGGTATTGCAGGGTTTTTGTTAGTATTTACATATTCGTCAATTGGATTATCTCTTTCAAGTGTTAGTAGAGGGAAATTTTTTCCGGCTATTGCATTACTTGGAATCATATTGGGTACAAAATTTATTGCGTTTTTAATTTCCCAATTATATGATGACAGTATTATTTATCTTCTATCTCCCTATGACTGTATTGCTCATTTAGGACAAAAGATGATGGGCATTACTTCTACCTATGAACATCCATACACATGGAGTCTAGTTTCAATTATTTTAATGAATTCTATTTCTCTATATGTTCTAACTTCTAGAGTTTCATCGATGGAGGTGACAAGAGAATGAATTCTGAACATACTACAGAAAATAAACCGGCAAACACAAATTTAATTCCAGCATTAATGTTAGATCATGTGTCAAAATGGTATGGAAATATTGTTGGATTAAACGATGTAAGTATTGCAATAAATGGGGGAGTGACTGGATTACTTGGAATGAATGGCGCAGGTAAATCTACATTGTTCAAATTAATTGTAGGCAAATTAAAACCATCACAAGGTACTGTGAGATTATTTGGTATTAATCCTTGGAAAAATCAAGCACCGTTTAGTAGAATAGGGTATGTTCCGGAACATGAAAAATTATTTGATTGGATGACTGCATTTGATTTTGTAACTATTATGGCCAGATTATTCGGTCATCCAAGAGATGTTGCTGAAGACCGTGCTAAACATGTTCTAGAATTTGTTGGCTTAGAAGATGTAATGCACAAAGAATTAGGTAAATACAGTAAGGGTATGCGACAAAGAGCTAAAATTGCCCAAGCACTAGTTAATGATCCTGATTTAATCATATTAGATGAACCTCTACAAGGTTGTGACCCATTAGCTAGAACTACAATTATGAATGTAATTAGGGAATTAGGTAGTATGGGCAAAACAATAATTGTAAGTAGTCATATCCTAAGTGAAATTGAAAGGATTACTGAACAAATAGTAATCTTACATAATGGAAGATTATTAGCATTAGGAAATCTGCACGCAATTCGAGATTTACTTGATAAACACCCCCATAGAATCTCATTGATTACAAAAGAACCTAGGGAATTAGCAAGTAAATTTTTGAGTCATGAATCGGTATATGGCGTACATTTCCCTGCAAAAAATGAATTATTAATTGAAACTCATGATCTTGGCAATGTGCATAAAGATATGCCTCACATATTAGATGAGTCAGGAATAAGAGTTACCGGTATTGAAAATCCAGACGATAATCTTGAATCGATATTACAATATTTAATGGAGGACCGATAATGTCTACAAAATCTCGTCCACTTTCAAAAAATGTATGGTCAAAAATTGATGTTAAATCTTGGGCAATAACTGAATTTACCCTTCGCCAATATCAAACAAGAAAATCTACATGGTCCATTGCAATTATTGGAATGTTAATAGTAACTCTAGTTATGTTGTTTTATATCAAAGGACAAACCTCAATAATTACCCCAATTGATCAAGATGGAGATTCATATGATTGGGATGGTGATGGATATTCAATCGCTCAAGAATTACAATATGGTACAGATCCCGACAATCCTTCTGATTTTCCCAATGTGCCTGCATTACCTGCATCAAACTGGATTGATGAAGATGATTTTTCTTATTCAATGACTGGAGAAAATTGTCAAAGAAATGTGTATGGCATTGTCACCGATGGTGTTTGTCAAACTAATGTTGATGATGACGGTGATTGTGAAAGAGAAAATTGGGTTTTACAAAATCAATTATTGGGACAAGGTGGTAAAGATTCTAATTACGACAATATTGATTGCTCAGTATTTATCGATACAAATAATGGTTTGAATATAATTGCAGATAATTATGTGGATGAAGATCCCGATGATAATTTGTATTTTCATGAAACTGTTCATAG
>CAZMJH010000134.1:0-4405 GCA_964566595.1 uncultured Candidatus Poseidoniales archaeon | reverse complement strand
GTGTCTTTAAAATGAGTTTTCCAATCATCACGGTCATCTGCATTTGATAACGCTGCAGCAGCACCACCTTCTGCCATGACTGTGTGAGCTTTGCCAAGCAATGATTTACAAATTATTGCAGTTTTAGCACCTTGTCGTGCTGCTTCAATAGCAGCTCTAAGTCCAGCCCCCCCTGCACCGATAACAACAACATCATATTCATGAGATTTATATTCAGACATTTACAAACCACCTATGAGTATAATATCATTCCAGATACCAGAAGTGCACATATAGACATAAAAGTCCGCAAACATAACCCAGAACAATGAAAAAATTGCCCATTTATTATGATGTTTATTTAATCCAGTACAGGCTTTCCAACATGCTTCAGCAGCTTTTCCTCCACCATTTCGGAATTTGTTTCTAATTCCTCCAACCATATGTCGAAATGAATGACAACCTAGTGTATAACCGGCAAGAAATATGACATTAAGAGCTAAAATTAGAGTTCCAACACTGACTCCAACACCATTATTATTTCCTTCGTGAAATTGTGTTGCCATATATACATCAATAGAAAGAATAACCAAATATGCTAATGCGAGATACATAAAATATCTGTGCAAATTTTGAAAAAGAAATAGTCGTCTTTCACCATTATAATCTCCAAAAGGAGTACTTACTGCACATGCTGCAGGATTAGCCATTAGAGATCGATAGTATGCTTTTCGATAATAATAGCAAGTACCTCTAAAACCAGCAGGAATTATCAGAATAAACATTGCAGGAGACATCCACCAAAGCATTTTTGGTACAATATCACTTTTTGGAAAAATTAGTGGACTATAAAGTGGAGAAAGAACATGACTACCTTCACTTTCAATTGCCATAGTTTGACATGTACTAACTTCATGTAGGGTTTTGGCAATCTCCCAATTTTCACATGATGAAGCTCCAAAGGATTCAAAAATCCAAAAATCTGCTTCCATAAATCCACGCCATGTGGCATATATTATTGCAGCACCTAAATATAGAGACATTGCAAGTGGAGATTTCCACCAAGCATCAATTCGTTCAGTTTTTCCGAAGCCTTTAGCCATGGGTAATCTCTTAGCATTCACCATTAAATGGCCCCTATATTCTCTGGGCCACTATCTAAGATTTGAACCTATCTTAATTTATGTTAGGCTAATGTTGTCCAATCAACTTCTGCTTCTTCAATTTCAATTTCATCAACATCCATTTGAGCCAATTGTAATTTCCCACTTAATTCATCATTTACTGCATGCCAATATGAATATGCTTCAATAACCCAGATACCGGATTCTCTTGTTCCATTACCTGAATTTTTAACTCCACCAAATGGTAAATGTGCTTCAGCACCAGTAGTAGAATTGTTAATGCTTGTCATGCCGGCTTTTATTTCATTTTTAAATCGATAAGCTTCAAATCTATCATTTGTATAAATTGCACTAGATAACCCATATGGACTTGCATTAGCGAGATGTAATGCATGATCAAAATCATTTGCTTTTACTATTGTTACAGCAGGTCCAAAAATTTCTTCGTAGAAACAATCCATATCTTCTGTTACATCAACATATACGTGTGGCCACATATAAACTCCTTTAGATGCATCTCCATGAAAACCGCCCGGGCAAAACTCATTTGTAATTCTACCCTCACCAAATATTTTTTTGGCGCCATCATTTTCTACTTTTTCTATTGTTTTAAGAAAGTCTGAAGCATATTTTTCTGATAACATTGGGCCATACAACATCCCTTCATGTTTAGAAGAATCCCCAATGTGAGTATCAATGACCTTTTGCATAAATTTTTGCATAAATTCATCGTAAATTTCTTCATGAAGAATCAAATTTCCAAGACTTGTACAGCGTTGTCCTGCAGTACCAAAACCAGCCCAATATGCGCCTTGGACTGCATTTTCCATATCCGCTGATGGCATAATTACTAAGGGGTTTTTTCCACCAAGTTCCAAAGAACATGAAACTAAATTTCTTCCACAAACCTCTCCAATTTTTTTACCTACAGCGGTACTTCCAGTAAAACTGATTTTGTTTATTTTCCCTTCATCAACAGCATCAATAATATATTGTCCTGCACCACTACCTTTTCCATGTACTAAATTAATAACGCCATTAGGTAATCCTGCTTGATGCATAATTCTTGCAAGAGCAAATGAAAGTAATGGTGCATCTTGAGGGGATTTCCAAACACATGTATTTCCACACATTATTGCAGGAATCATTTTCCAAAATGGAACAGCAGCAGGGAAATTGCAGGCATTAATAATTCCACAGACACCCAAAGGACGTCTATATGTAAACAACTCTTTGTTAGGTAATTCTGAATTGACAGTTTGACCATATAGCCTTCTTCCTTCAGATTGGAAAAACAAACAGGTGTCTATGGCTTCTTGAACTGAACCAGCACTTTCTTTCAGTGTTTTTCCTATTTCTCTAGTTTCTAAAGCAACAATTGCATCTTTGTGTTCTATTAATAGTCGCCCCATATTTCCTATAATTTGTCCTCTTGTTGGAGCAGGAGTATTCGACCATATCGAAAATGCGGATCTTGCTGCATTTATAGCTGCATCAACATCTTTTTTAGTAGATAATGGAAAAACACCTAAACAGTCATTTTTATTTGCAGGATTAGTACTTTTGAATGTATTTTCATCACTCGCAAGTGTTAATTTTCCATTAATTATGTTGTATCCTTTTACACAAGGTAAATTGTCTGGATTATCGGATTTAATAAAGTCTAAGCCGGTTTCAAGTACTGCGGGCATAGCATGCCCGAAACATCTCACTATCATGAACTTGATGCACTTCAGGTATTCTGAAAACAGTGGGTTTAAGGATTCCCTAAATTTGACGTTGTATAGCGGAGAGGGTAGAATGGCTGCTAAAGACTCGAAGACATTAAAATTAAGAATTGCGAAAGCAATACCGAGTGATGTGGGTTTTGGTAGAGCTAGAATTTCTAGTGATAATGAACTTGGATTAAAACCAGGAGATATTATTGAAATAAAGGGAGATAATGGTTTGACTGCCGCAACTTATTGGCGCAGTCGTCCAGAAGATAGTAAAATGGATATAGTTCGAATTGATGGAATAATACGTAAAAATGCAGGTGTATCATTGGGAGATAGAGTTGAGATACGTAAAGTGGATGTAGTTCCTTGTAAAAAATTAGTACTTTCACCTGTGATGGTTAACAAGCAAAATAAAAACAAACCTTCAACTATGCAATTTGGTCCAAATATCGAAGGCTTTGCTCGGAGAGGATTAAATAAAAGACCAATTGTTACCGGAGATAGAATATTTATCCCGGGGATTACATTATTTGCAGAAACACTTCCATTTGCAGTACGTTCAACATCTCCAAAAGGAGTTGTCCAAGTTTTACCTGAAACTGAAATCGTAATTAAAGAAGAACAGGTAGATGAAGAAACATCATTAGAATCAGAAGGAATAACATATGAAGATATAGGTGGAATTGGTAACCAATTACAAAAAGTAAGAGAGATGATTGAATTACCATTAAAGCATCCTGAATTGTTTCGTAGATTAGGAATAACTCCCCCTAAAGGTGTGTTATTGCATGGGCCACCCGGAACTGGAAAAACTATGATTGCAAAAGCGGTAGCAACCGAAACTAATGCAAACTTTGAGATAATTAATGGTCCAGAAATTATAAGTAAATATTATGGTGAATCAGAAAAGCAACTCAGAGAAATTTTTGAAAACGCAGCATCTAACGCTCCTTCGATAATTTTTGTTGATGAATTAGATAGTATTGCACCAAAACGTGAGGATGTGACAGGTGAAGTTGAGCGTAGAGTGGTAGCTCAATTACTGACATTAATGGATGGCATGCATGGCAGGGATAATGTTGTAGTAATTGGTGCAACTAATAGAAGAGATGCAATTGATCCTGCGCTACGTAGACCTGGAAGATTTGATAGAGAAATAGAGGTGGGAGTTCCAGATAAAAATGGGCGTAATGAAATTGTGGAAGTACACACAAGAGGTATGCCTCTTAGCGATGATATTGATCGAGAGTGGATACTTGAAAATACGTATGGTTTTGTAGGTGCAGATATTTCTGCATTGGTTCGAGAGGCAGCAATGAAAGCATTACGTAGATATCTTCCAGAAATTGATTTAGATGCTGAAGTAATACCTCCAGAAGTCTTAGAAAAAATGGAAGTAATTATGGCCGATTTTAAACTAGCAATAAAGGAAGTTGAACCTAGTGCACTTCGAGAAATTTATGTTGAAATACCCGAAACAGGCTGGAATGAAGTTGGAGGATTAGATGAAATTAAGGAGCGACTTAAAGAAAGTGTTGAATGGCCCCTTACCAAACCGGATTTATTCACTCATTTTGGGATTAA
>CAZMJH010000133.1:0-4451 GCA_964566595.1 uncultured Candidatus Poseidoniales archaeon | reverse complement strand
CTTAACTTTTCTAAAAATGCTTCAGAAGTCACATGATCTGGTGCTTCTAATCCGGGTAATGTACTTTGAGATTGTACGGCACCCATGAGCCTTTCAAGTGAATTTAAATCCACAATACTTGGATTTGTATTCAATGGTTGTGGTCGAGATTGTATGAATGATCTTAATTGATTTTTCAATTCTTTTTCCAATTCATCAAGAGAACCTTCATTTTTTATTGGCCCCACAATTAAACTGGAATTAAATGGGGGTGGTACGGTGATTTCACCCGATAACAAATCACTAAACCCCTTTCGTATTTTTTTCTGTATTTCTGTTGTCTCAAAATATTCTTTCTTATCCATAGATAAACTCCTTAAAGTTCCAGAGTTGATTCTACGCATCGCTTGTTTAGGGTCACAATCTATCCATAATACTAGGTCTGGAATCAATGCCGCAGAATTCATTTGAGCAACTCTCTTTAATCCAATACCTCCAACTACTCCTTGATAAACTAAAGATGAATGTATATTTCTATCACTTATCACTAAACCACCTTCTTGTAATAACGGTTTAATCCAACTATGAGAATGATCCACCCTATCTGCTGCAAATAACCCTGCTTCCTCCATGGGAGTATGATCTCCTTCTCTAACAGCATTTATTGCAAGCATTCCAAGTCTTGAATGCCTACGTGGTTCATGAGTAAGATGAACTCCACTAAAAGCAAATTCATCAGATGCGACTTTACGTAGAATCCTTACAGCTTCACCCTTACCTGAACCATCACCTCCTTCTACAGTAATCAAATACATTTTACCACCAAATCACACAATATTAAGACCTTCTTCGTCTATGCTTTGATCATTAAATTGGTGCTTGGCTAAAGTAAGAAAACCCATTCCAATTAATGTAAAGGTTGGCCCTACAACAATTAAACCTCTACTAAACATGGAGAGGCCTGCTAAAAACATTGTACGTCTGTAATGCTTAGCACGCTTAACTTCAAGGTAAGCATGTATACCTATTAAAGCAAACAACATTGTAAATATTCCAACAATTGTACTAATCACTACTGCTTGATTTAATTCGCTCTCAGCAATATTGCCTATTTCTCTCAAACCCTCTCCTTCATGCATAGTAACATAATGTATGGTCGCTTTATCCGGAATTTATTGTGTCATATCCCTCCTCTACAAATTCCATACGCATAGATCGTTGAGGTATTTCTTGAAATCTAAAATAACCATCTTCAGTACTAACTTGAGTTCCATAAGATTTACCGGATTGAATATCATAAATTTTCACGATAACTCCTTCAAAAGCAGAACCATCTTCAAATAAAATTATCCCTGAAATATCCACCTCATCATCTATTGCAAAAAATTGAGAATTTTCTACAAGTTCTACTGGGTTTCCAGTAAGTTGCATTAATCCACTTACCATTCCAAAAATAGCTCCAATTAATATACAAAATGCAGCAACCTTACGTAATTTTTCATTTTCGCGATTACTAGAAGCAAAACGCTGAAACTCTCGTTCCATACGGCTTAATGAAATCGTCAAAGGTTCTTCTTCAATCACTTCAGTAGATTTCTCAGATATCTTAGATGTGGCACGTTCAAGCAAACCTGCTTTTGCGCTTTTTTCGGATAATTTATTAGATTTCAATTGTGAACGTACTCTTCCTCGCAATGATGCAAGTTTACGTTCCCTTTCGTCATCCATATTACTCCCCAGTCCCCCCTTGGCCTTGAGTTTTATCTGAATTTGACCGTATTTTAATATCAATTATCCAAATTAAGGTACAAAAAATTAAAAAAGATATTGAAGTAAATATAAATGTTTTAGAGTTGAAAAAATTAGAATCAATATCATTAATTGTATTATTTTCCAAAATTTCAGAATTATTATTTGATTCTTCATCAACTAAAATCGTAGAGTTGTATTCTTCAAATGTAACTTGAAATAAATATGGCCAATATTTTCCAGTAACCCAAAATTCAGAATTATTTTTATCATATGCAATTCCATTTAGAACATCCGCATCTTTAAACTCTGATTGATTCAATAAATCACTAGCATTTATTGATTGAGTCACATTTCCTGTATTGATATCAATAACTACAATCTCATCAGTTAACCATACATTAGAATATACTAAATCACCAACACATTCTAATTCATTCAAATAGGGTAAAGGGATTCCATTTTTAGTGACGTTTATCACATCAATTAATTCAAAATTTGTCAAATTTCTAATCCCCAATTGACTCGTACCATTAGTCATAACAAAAAAGTCAGACATTGTACATAATCCCCATCCATCCCCTGTATAAGTAAAACTATCAATAATCTCAAACGATTCTAAATCAAAAACAAAAGCAATATTGTTTTTATATGTTAATTGTATTAATGTTTCATTAAAAAAAGCAAGTCCTTCTCCAAAAATAGACTCATTATGCTCAAAAATAAGTTCAATTTCTCCCGTAGTTAAATTAATTTTTTGCAAACTAGATTGCCCTTCTTTTCCAGTACTTTCATACAAGGATCCATCTTTAATCAATAATCCTTGAGTCCAAGAACTATTATCATGTGAAATGGTTTTTACAATTGTTGTATCTAAAAGCCTCACTGAATCATTGTTCTCATCAGAAGCAATAGTAGAAGTCACACTTAAAATTATCAAAAAAAGCAAAACAACTCCGATACTATTTGGAAGCCGCCATCTTGGCATGTCTGAGACATGTTCCAACGCGGCTTATATACGTCCTCGATAACAGAACGTCAACTCTAATCGAGATTATGAGGCGATATTGATGTCGGTGCGCGATGATTCTTACTCTTGCATACTTATTATCGCAATGTTATTCATGTTTTTAACTGCAAGTTTTGCACCAATTGCCTCTGCAAATTCTGATGAAAATAATGAACAAAATGAAAATATTGAAGCTCAAATCGTTGAACCTTACGTCATAGGAGACTTGAATTATTTTATTCCTGATGCGGATGGTCGTCAATATTTATATTCTGAAGATTTACCAGTATACTCTGCATCAAGATGGATGAAAGCAAAATATGTAGAAGCAGGTATGCCATTTGAGCCAGAAATAAATGTTACTTCTACGACAACACAATCCTCTACTTCCGGAAGGTCGCACCCTGGATGTTTTCTTCAAGACCCTGAAGATGCATGGACTGAAGGAGAATCAGGTAGTGTTTCAATTTCAGGAGGATCACTAGATGTCGTTGCAGAAAAAGTTACAACAAATGCTGCATTCCTTGTAAGTACAAGTAGTTCTGTAAATGTTGCAACATTGAACAGTTTTGCCACAGATTGGGAAACTACAGTATTTCCAACTGATACTAGTTTATTTTTATCCGGTTCAATGCCAGATAGGGATGGGAATTGTCAAGTTCAAATTGTAATTTATGATATCGATGGAGGAGGTGGCACAGGGGGCTATTTTTCTCCGGGTATTGCAAATAGTCAAGAATCTATCTTTGTAGACGCTGCAGACACTGGGGGTTCATTTGGAAAAGTTATTCTTGCGCATGAATTTCAACACTTACTGCACAATCATGCGGATCCCAGCGAGTACCTATGGATAGATGAGGGTAATGCAGATATGGCTGCATTCTTTTGTTTTGGAATGGACAGTTCATTAAGAGGTCACATAAATGCATGGACAAGTCGTCCAGATGTAAGTATACGTTGGTGGGATCAAAAAGAAGATACTTCAGATTATGGAGCAGGTATGCTTTTCATGTTATATTTACATGATCAATTGGGCGGTCCAAATGCTATGGCTCAACTTGTTTCAGATCAAGCAAGTGGAGGATTTGGCGTAACAAATCTACTAATGAATCCACCAGGGGGAATCTCATCCCCAATTGGAACTACTTTTTCAGATGCAATGGCGAATTTTTCTGTTGCGGCCACACTAGATTCTGACCAAGCACCTTATGGATTTGATAGTATAGACATGATGCCAACATGTGGAGGAAGTAGTTCTGTTTGTAGAGTACAACCCTCTGAGACGCATTCTACTTGGTCACAACCATGGTCAAGTCCAAATGTGCAAGTAGAAGGATGGGGTTTGGCTATATTCAAAATGATTGCAGATGGCAATGCTGGTAAACTTAATCTGAAATTAACTTCAGAGTTTCCGGCTTTTGGTGGAGTTTTAGCTGCAGTAGATAATAATGGCATAGTTACCACAACACCATTAGAATTTATCAATGGACCTGATGGAAACGGAGATGGGGAACCTGATAACGGCCAAGCAACAGGATTAGTACCTGGTTTTGGAAATGGAACCGATGAGGTATATGCAATTGCTTGGTTTGAATCATTACCTAGTGACTGTAATTATGAGGACTGCTATGGTACACTTCCTCCTGGATTTTCATCTTATCCTGTAGCTTCTGTAAGTATTGATGCTAATGTTATTACCGGGCCACCTACATTA
>CAZMJH010000132.1:0-4524 GCA_964566595.1 uncultured Candidatus Poseidoniales archaeon | reverse complement strand
CCTATCGAGTCTACTTTCAGTATAACGCATTGCAGCAGGAGGATCACCATCAATAGATCCAAAGTTCCCCTGGCCATCTACGAGAGGATACCTTAATGAGAAATCCTGCGCCATTCTTACCATCGTATCATAGATTGACTGATCGCCATGAGGGTGATATTTACCCATTACTTCTCCAACAGATCTTGCAGATTTACTGAACTTTTTATCAGAGGTATGGCCTCCATCGTACATACCATATAATACTCTTCTATGTACTGGTTTCAAACCATCTCTAGCATCAGGTAAGGCTCTACCAATAATGACAGACATTGCATAATTAATGTATGATGTTTTCATTTCTTTATTCAATGGATGATTAAGAATATTTTCACTTGGTGTTTCTTCATCAGATGTCAAGATTTGTCACCTCCTTTGCATGAGTTTCAATAAATTTCCTTCTGTCTGGGACATCCTCTCCCATTAAAATTTCAAACATTCTATCTGATTCTTCAGCATCTTGAACAGTAACTTTTAGCATAGTCCTTTTTTGAGGGTCCATGGTGGTATCCCAAAGTTGTTCAGGATTCATTTCACCTAGACCTTTATATCTTTGAACCCCAATTTTTGCATTCGGAGAATCACCTTTAAGTTCTTCAACAATTAAATCTCTCTCTTCATCTGAATATGCATATTTGCTAACTCTTCCTTTTGATAACTGGTATAGTGGTGGTTGAGCAATATATACATGTCCTTCAGTAATCGCTGGCCGCATAAATCTCCAAAGGAATGTTAGCATTAGCGTTCTTATATGTGCACCATCAATATCGGCATCAGTCATTATAATAATTTTTGAATATCTTAGTTTGCTAGTATTGAAAGTGCCATCATCATTATTTTCTTCTCCTTCAGTGGGATTTCCAACGCCTGCTCCAAGAGCTCTAATCATAGTTTGAATTTCATTATTTTGAAATACTTTTACTAAATTTCTTCTTTGTCTTTCAACGTTTAAAATCTTTCCACGTAGAGGCAATATGGCTTGAATTCGTCTATCTCTGCCAGTTTTCGCAGAACCTCCGGCAGAGTCTCCTTCTACTAAATATATTTCACATTCAGAAGGATCTCTAGATTGACAATCCGCAAGTTTTCCTGGAAGTCCTCCGCCCTCTAGTACTCCTTTACGTCTAGTAAGGTCCCTTGCTTTTCTAGCAGCCTCTCTTGCTTTAGAAGCCAATAGTGCCTTATCTACAACTAATTTACCAACGGATGGATTTTCTTCAAAGAATTCCCCTAATTTTTCATAAACTACGGTCTCTACTATGCTTGTTACTTCACTACTTACGAGTTTATCTTTAGTTTGAGAGGAGAATGAAGGATCTGGATGTTTAACACTAACTATTGCAGATAAACCTTCACGAACATCATCTCCTGATAGTGATGTGCCCTTTAGCAACTTTCTCTTTTTAGCATAGTTGTTGATGGATTTAGTCAACGCTCCCCTTAATCCAGACATGTGGGTGCCTCCATCTTTGTTGCGAATGATATTAGTATAGCACAGAATTGTTTCACTAAATGCATCGGACCATTGTAAGGCCAAATCAATTGTTACGGGGCCTTTTTCAATTATTCTTTCTCCGCTAATTTGTATCACTTCTTGATGCATCACTTCTCTATTTGAGTTGAGTTGCCTTACGAATTCACTCAATCCGCCTTCATAATGATGTAAGCTAGTAATTGCATCCTGTTCTCTTTCATCAGTGATTGCTATTCTTAATCCTGCATTAAGGAAAGAAGTTTCTTTTAGTCTTGTATCTATTTGTTCAAATTCAAAATCTACAATGTTAGTGAATATGCCTAAATCTGGTTTAAATTTAATTATGGTTCCAGTATCTTCACATTTTCCAATTTCTTTTAGTGGGTTTACAGGTACCCCTGCCTCATATCTTTGGTAGTAAATGACATTATCTCTATGGATTGTCATTTCCATCCATTCTGATACGGCATTTACTGCAGAAACACCAACTCCATGTAATCCTCCTGAAACTTTATACGAAGTATTGTCAAATTTTCCACCAGCATGTAATTTTGTCATAATAACTTCTGCTGCAGATATACCGTATTCATCATGTATGCCCACAGGAATTCCTCTACCAAAATCTCTTACAGATAGAGATCCATCAGGGTGGAGATTTACTTCAATCAACTCAGTATGCCCAGCTAAATGTTCATCAACTGAATTATCTACAACTTCCCAAATGCAATGATGTAATGCAGTACCATCATGAGGGTCCCCTAAGTACATCCCGGGTCTCTTTCTAACCGCTTCAAGTCCTTCTAAAACTTGAATGCTTTCAGCATCATATTCATCAACCATAATCTCACCATTTTGAATATTAAAAATATAAAATTTCGTTTCCCCATCAACAGAACCATTCGCAGTACGTTCGAACATTACTATAGTATCACGCGAGGTATGTAAACTAATCGCTTGCACTACGTAGTAGTGCATATAAATAAGAGCAAATAATATTCGACAGCTTTAAAATGAGTCCGTGAGTGGCGATGTTGTGAACCGTCCGCAAGTATGTGTTTCCATCGAGGGACATACGATTAAAGAATGCATAAAATCTGCAGGTCTTGCAACGTTAGCTGGTGCGGATATTTTAGAGGTTAGATTTGATTGCTTGTATCTTTCGAGAGTTCAACAAACCAATGCTGATGATGATTCTGGAAATAATAAAAAACAGACTTTTGAATTAATTCCTAAAAATGTTTCAGATGTAAATGCATCAGAGGCAATCAAGAGATTTAAAGAGTCCATAGAAAAACCAGTAATTTTTACTTGTAGGAGTAAAGAAGAAGGTGGTTATTTTCCAGGAACAGAGGAAGAGAGAATAAATATACTATCTATGGCTATAGAAAGTGAAGTTAGTTGGATTGATTTAGAAATAAATATTGATTCGAAAATACGTAAGAAGTTAAAATCAAGTGCTAAAGAATCTAAAACAAAAATAGTGGCTTCATATCATGATATAAATAAGACACCAGATGCTGGTGAAATTATTTCAATGATTGAGGAAAATAAAGATGCTGGAGATTTAGTTAAATTATGTTTTAAGACAAACGATCATCATGACGGTATTGAAATAGTTAATGCATGTTGGAGTTTAAGAAATAGTTCACACCCAATGAGTGTAATGGGGTTAGGTCCAAGTGGAGATTGGACAAGATTACATGCACCATTGTTAAACCAAACAATGGTTTATGCAACTCTTGAATCAGATTTCCACTTAGGTAAAAAAGGATTGATTAATGTAAGAGACCTTACAGATGCTTGGGAAATGCTGGAATATTAAATCATTTCATATTTTCTTCTTTCATCGTTCCAAAAGTTTTCGTATCTGTACCAGAAATTTTAGGAATTAATTGTTTATTTTCTGTAGAAATTCCTGCTTTTTGATAACGAATATGTAGTACTGCTGGGATAGCTGCAATTACAAGAAACAATCCACAACAAGTTAAACTTACAGTCCAATTCGGTAGTGCAAATCTTTCTTCAATCATAACTTGTATGTCAATTTGAACATCATGACCTGGTGCTTCAGCATCATCGTAAATATTGTCCCAACCATCAATAATCAAGTAGAATTCTCCCCAAACTTGGCTATACTCATCCCATATTGAAGTACTAACTTGAGGTTGATCTAATGCCACTGAAAACTCAAAAGTTGAAGCATCAGTATATTCATGAACATCCCGAAATGGTTTCCAGTAAAAAGTACTCATGTATGATTGCCATTCAATGGGCACATCATTTCTAAAATCTCTCCATTCTGCATTCCTTTGGGCATAATCACGTTCATAAATATCCCAATCATAATCCGTAAGCAAATACACATCCACATTTGAACTTCCAAGTATAGTTCCATTGTTTAGATGTTGTGCAGTAATGCAAAATGTGTATTTTTGACCAGTGGTTAAATTTAATCTTAATCCACTCACAGAATCATTTTCTAGAACTTGACTTGTACTAAAATCATCATCTTGAGTTAATGTACCTAATGCCAAGGTTTGTGGTGAAGGGGGAGAATCATAGTATATCTCTTCATCAAATTGTGCACCTTTTCCGTTTTCATAATAATTGTACATATCATCTTGAAGTGTTACATTAGCGGCTTCTACACCCCATAAAGGTTCATGGTTAGTTGAGTTACAAGAAGCAGCACTAACGGGGGCTATGAGGCTTTCTGGAAAGAATATTAGTGAAAATATAGATGGAATTAAAAAAATTAAAATTATGAATAGAGCTAATTTTTTAATCATTGACATATTTTCACTTCCCTTTAACGGGGCGAACATATCCTGAACTTGAATTCCTACGTTCATCTTTGTCTAAGACAGCAGGTTTGGGTGGAGGTGAATGATTATCCATTCCCATGACTCCTCCTTTTACTTCAACAGTTTCTACTTCGTAAGTTTGTGCAGCATCTTCAGCATCTTCTTCAATTTCATTAGGTTGTCTCATTGCAAAATAACCTAGAATTA
>CAZMJH010000131.1:0-4526 GCA_964566595.1 uncultured Candidatus Poseidoniales archaeon | reverse complement strand
AAAATCAGACATAGATCTGAGTACAGGCCCTCTTGGAACTGAGGTTCCAAGGGGGTTGAAATTCTAAATTTTGAGAAGAGGATGAGTAAGAAGGTGCTCGATCCGGGATTCGAACCCGGGTCCTCGCCTCGAAAGGGCGAGATGATGGGCCGGACTACACCAATCGAGCGCCGGTATGGTTGCCGAAATCAACTCCATTCATGAAGTTTCACTATCTAATTTGAGATTTTGCCACCATCTCCATGCATAATAACTTATGATTCCTGTCCCTATTAGTATGATTCCAAATAGAAATTCATTATCTAATAATTTGTTAAGATTTTCGAGTGCAGTTTGTCCATAGATTCCAATCAATATAGCCTCTAATCCAAATCTTAATCCTCTACCACAAATTCCTGCAAGAATAAATGGTTTTTTCTCCATCTCTCCCATGCCTGCAAACCAGCCAAAAACCTTGTATGGAATTGGAGAAAAAGCCGCTATAAATATTCCAATAGTTCCATATTTTTTAGTGAGAATTTCTAATTTTGAAATGTGTGATTCACCTCCATAATAGTTGATTAATGATTTACCCCATCTTTTCCCAATCCAATATCCTACAAGGCTCCCCAATACACTAGTTGTAGTGATTACAAGCCATAGCCACATAATCAGTGGAATGTTTCCAGCATTATTCATTAGCATTGGTAAAAACATTAAATCAGGAGGTACAGGTTGAATTATTGCTTCAGTGAATGATAACATTCCTAGACTTGCAGGTCCAAATATTTCGAACCAATCAAGTATTTGTTGTTGCCACCCCATGAATCTCCCTTGTTTGTTCCCACCCATCAATACTTCTTGTAATAGAAGGTATCATGTCGTATTTCATCTAGCATTTGTTAATGGCGATACTTGATACGGCGGCATTATTGGCTTGGCCTATAGAAAAGTTGTCAGGAGGAGTTGTTGCTATGTCTCAATTAAGGGAATTAGAAAATGTATCTGCTGATAGGGCAATGTTAGTTGAAAGTATTGGACTGAATTGGATTTCTCCTGATGAGAAAAATTTGAAACTTGCTAGGGATGCAGCAAATAAGTCTGGTGACTTAACAAAATTATCAAATGTTGATATTGATTTAATTGCATTATGTTTTCAATTAGATGAAATCCTATATACTGATGATTATCGAATTCAAAATACACTTTCTAAAGCTGGTAAAATCTGGAAACATGTTCTTCAGACAGGCATTACAGATGTATGGGTTTGGATGCAAATTTGTACTGGGTGTGGAAAAAGTAAAAATTTCAAAAAAGGTACTAATGACTCAGTTTGTGAGCATTGCGGTTCCCCTCTTAAATTAAAGAAAAAGAAAAGATAGACTATTCATCATTATTTTCAAGTTCATCTTTTATTGAATCTGTATCCCTGCCGGTAGGATCAATTCCTGCATCCCGTGCATCATCAGCTAATTTTTGTTCAGGTGTTTTTCCACCAGCGTCTAAATCTTCCACAGTTTTCTTTTTTTCAGGAATACTAGTTACATCACTCAATCCTTCTTGAAATTCACCTTTTGCTTGCCCCATAGAGCGTGCTAATTTAGGTAATCTTTCTGCTCCAAATAAAAGGAAAAAGAGAATCAAAATGACTGCTATTTCAGGTGGACCTATTGGCATACGTGTATTGCGTGAAGGTTCAAGTTCAAATGTATACCTCTTAATTTTGTAATTTCAGTCACTTTTTCACATTAGCCTCCAGATACGGGCGAGAGAAATGCTATTTCATCACCGTCTGAAAGTTTTTCTTCAAATTCACTAAAGATTTGATTTATTGCACATCTTAATCCTTTTTTTCTCCATTCAGATAATCCCATTTTTTTGAGCAAGATTTCAGGGGTACATGATGTTGATATTTCATGTAATGATTCAGAATTACCAAACACCTCAGCAAGTGGACCGAACAAGAGAACTTTGACTTCTGCCATGACATGGCTAAAGAGTTAGGTTATATTTGTATACTTAATCGTTTAAACATGGTCCGAGTACTAGAGGCAAGAGAAATTTGGAAAGTGTATGAGACAGCGGCCACTCGTGTTGAAGCATTAAGAGATGTTTCTGTAAAAATAAATGAAGGCGAAATGGTTGCAGTAATGGGTCCTTCTGGTTGTGGAAATACGACATTGCTTAACTGCCTTTCAGGTTTAGATGAAGTTAGCGTTGGTCAAGTTTTTGTTGAAGGAGTATCTATTTTTGAAGGAGATGACATGCTTAGAACAAAAGTTAGAAGAGAACAATTAGGATTTATTTTTCAATCATTTAATTTAATTCCAGTATTATCCGCTTTAGAAAATGTTGAAATGCCCCTTCAATTAAATAGTGCTGAACCAAATTCTAGTAAAATAAGAGAAAAAGCACTTGAGGCGTTGGATAAAGTTGGACTAAAAGAATGGGCATCACATCGCCCTGCAGAATTATCGGGGGGCCAACAACAAAGAGTAACAATTGCAAGAGCTTATGTTCATGAACCAGGATTATTGTTGGCAGATGAACCTACTGGAAATTTAGATACAGAAACAGGAACCCAAATATTAGATCTATTAGTTGAATTAAATAAAGAACTCAATATTACAATGCTTATTGTTACTCATGATAAAGCAGTCTCTCAACGTTGTTCCAGAATACTTGAAATGCGAGATGGAAAAATATTTCGAGATACAAAAAAATCATTTGAAGAGGAATGAGGTTTTAGTATGGATTTAATGGGTATAATCATAACCGCCCTTAGTGGTTTTGGTTTTTTAATATCTAATATATTCATACAATTTTATTGTCAACCTGGATTGAAAAATTTGAATTATAAAACTCACCTTTTGTTATTAATTACAACACCCCTAATCGTGGTATTATCTCTGATTCTTATGGATTTTATTAATTTAAATATGACCACATCTCTAATTTTAGTAATAGTAATTGGATTATGTAGTCAAATGAGTTTGATGATATATTTTTCTGCTAAACATCGTCTTTTATGGACACTAGGAATTCGTAATCTTTTACGCAATAAAAGAAATACAGCATTGATGATGACGGGGTTACTTATTGGTTCAGCAATAATAACTTCAAGTTTAGTTGTGGGGGATAGCCTTAATGCTACAATTCAAGAAGAAGCTTATACTATATTGGGAGAAACAGATATCCGTATAAGGGGAACTGAAAGAGGTTTTTCACAGGCTTCAGGATTGCTTAAAGAAATGAGCCAAGAACTTGTAGATGAATTCCATTTAGAATTACTTAATAATACAAAAATTAATGAGAATATGGATGGATTTTATTATGGGCGAACAACCGATATTTCGTTGTCTAACCCTTCTTCTGGTTTGGTAGAACCAAGTGCAACATGGTGGGCTGCCGATTCATTTAATCATACTAATGGGCCTTGGGAACCATTGGGAGGAGATGGAGGAATAGATTATATCCAATTAGAGCAACAAGAACAACTTTTGAATCAATATGTGTTCATAATGAATAGAGTGTTAGCTGAAGATTTGGGGGTTAATGAAGGAGAAAATGTATCTTTAAGTTTTACAAAATATGACTTATCTACCGGTTTTAGTAGTGTTGAAACAATACAAATTAATGTTTGGAAAATTGTAGAGATGGATGGTTCAGCTACTGTTGCAGGTTCAAAATCACCTGTGTTATTCTCCACATTAAAAACAGCACAAGAAATTCAAGATAAAGAAAATAAAGTGAATTTTATTGATATTTCAGGTAAAGGAGGTCCAAAAGATAGTTTTGATTCTGTTGAGGAAATATTTGAGGATGTTGAAAATACATTCAATGATGTAATAAAAGCAGAAGATGTTGGTTTTTTACTTCAAACGGATTTTGAAAAACAAGCAATGAGTGTTTCTTTACAATCTGGAGATGCCCGATTAACAGTAAAAATGATTGAGCAAATCGAAGAACTTGTTCAGGATGTTTCTTCAAACACGAGCGTGTATAAAACACTCCAAGCACAATTATTTCAAGTGCGATATAGGGGAGATGATATCGTTGGAATTTTAGGTTCAGAAATCAATTCATTGTATGCAAATGAAGAAATTGAATGGTATTCTTCTTCATTAGGTGTTTCTATTTATAATTCAACAAGTCGTAAATGGACTCAATTTACTTTCCCCGAGGGTATGATCTTTAATGATTTTGAACCATATAATTACTCAACATCACTAATAGCGCATACTAATGGCATAACTAAAATGGACATTAATGGTGACTCGTTATTTATTGATGTACCAAATAGTAATGATGGTACAAAAGAAATTCATGCAATTGAATTTACAGAATATGGTACATTATTAGCGGCAAGAATGACTAATCAAAATTCTAATTTGGAACTTTGGCTAGAGGGTGATAATTGGACTAAATTAACCTTGGATAGAGGCGATTGGGATAGTGAGTTATTTAGATTAGAGATGGTTTCAGATGACTCTGAAATTCTAATTCGTGCACATGATTTATTTGGTTTTAAAACATGTAGGATTTCA
>CAZMJH010000130.1:0-4528 GCA_964566595.1 uncultured Candidatus Poseidoniales archaeon | reverse complement strand
AAACCCATCCGATAAAATGACCCTTTGCGATATTCACTAGAACCACCCATGGAAGGGGAGGCATTTGATTCATCTATTTGAATAAGTAAGTAAAATGGAACTCGCTGAGTTTATCAAATTACTTCTCAGAATATAATAGGTTAGGGGGAAGATTTTCTGAGGTGGTTTAACTCGGAAAGCCAAATAGGGAATAAATTATTCAACGAAACAGAAATTCTGAGGATTTAATTCAAGTTGCTAAAAATTCTCCAATGACTGAATTAGCACTTAAATTAAATTATGATTTAGATAAATGGATTGAGTATAGTACAACTCCATTACCTGAGACAATACGTGTTAATCCTATTCATCAAGAACATAAATGGACGATATCAAAATTATAACAACTCGGAGCTAAAAGAATTAATTGGGTAGGTACTCAAACCTTAGGATTTCAAATGCCTTGGGAAAAAGGCGGAGCAAAGGAAAAAGATGTTAGTAAATTATTGCAATCAATGCATAATACTGGAAGGCATACCCGTCAAGAAGCAGTTTCAATGATTCCTTCAGAATTAATCAACCCCTTACCTGGAGAACGAATTTTAGATTCTTGTGCTGCTCCTGGTTCAAAAGCAACACAACTTGCAGAATTAGCAAATGATGATGCTGCAATAATTGCAAATGAGCCAAATAAAGGAAGAATGAATATGCTAGCTACAAATCGTTCTCGATTAGGATTGAGATCAATTGCAATAACTCAACACGATGCTAGAAGTTTTCCACGAATACCTAGACCTGGTTTTGATGCTGTCCTTGCAGATGTGCCCTGTAGTGGTACTGGAACCATTCGGAAAAATAAGGGACTCTGGTGGAAATGGAAACCTTCTATCTCTAAATCACTTCATAATTTACAACTAAAAATAGCCAGTAGGTGTGCATTATTACTGAAACCCGGTGGAAGAATGATTTATTCTACATGTTCAATCGATCCTCTTGAAAATGAAATTATTGTTACAAAATTATTAGAAAAATATGAATGGTTAGAGTTAGAAAAAATAGATGTATCATCAAAACTACCTGGTATTGTTCATGATTCTGGAATATCTGAATTAGAGCCATTTATTGATGAGAAAACATTTTTAAAAAATCCAATTGAAAAATCAATTTCTCAATTGAAAAATTGCATGAGGATAAAACCTAGTCAAAATAATTCAGGTGGTTTTTTTATTGCAATGTTTCGGCAAATTGGAACAACAAAAAATGCACAAGGATTGGAACATAAAGAAAATTGGCCAATTGGAAAACGTGATTTTGTAAAAGGGGACCATGGGGCTCCTCTTCCTCTTTCTGATATTCGGTTAAATGAATTGAAAAAGGAATGGGGAGAATGGAATGACCTAAAAGGAAGAATGTGGCAAAGAGGAAAAACAATAATTGAGTCGAGTAATACATTAGGAAAATGGTTTTATGATCCCGCGAGAATTGATGGAACTGGGCACCAACTTCCTGGAAATCATTGGCACCCTCTAAAAATTAGGCAACTTGGAAGAATTGCCTTCAAAGATTCAAATACTCAAGGATTAAGAGCGAAATCGGAATTGCTAAAAGGTCACTTTTCATATCCAGAAAAACATATTTTCAAAATAGAGAAGCCATTACTCTTCAAGTTATTAGATGACAGAGTCATACCGATAGAGGAATTAAATGAGGAATTTATAAATGAACGTCCTGGTGCTATACTGCTTGATATAAATTGGATTAATGGAAGGCGGTTATTGCCCGCATGGCTTGGTACGGGGTTAAGATTATTATTAGATGAAAATGAAATATTGGTTTTAAATGCACAAAGAGATGATTTGATTTGAAAAAAAATTGTGGATTAATGGTATTTTGTTTGGTGATTACAATAGTTTTCTCTGCATTTACCTCTATAGGGAGTGCTGAAACCCAATCACATCAATTAACGGCTAAGCCAATTGAGATTACAGAAAATTCTCAATTAATTGAATGGTTTAGTTCTACAAATTGTGAAAAATGTCGTATATTTGAAAATCAAAATAAAAATAAAAATTATACTTGGATCAGTTGGTTTGATTCAGATAATGATAAATTTGATACATTAGCTAGAGATGATGCAAAGCGAAGATTAGAACAATTAAATGTATCTGCAGTACCTCTTCTAATAGTTGATGGCGATATTGTAAAACTTAATTTAAATGATACTATTGCTGAATGGAGTGATTTATTAAATCAATCAATTAATAAAAATAAAAATAATAATCTTATAAATCTATCACTTAATGTTGAACTTATCGACACAATAGGTAAAAATAATGCTAATGAAATTCGATTATATGGGCAAATAACGCCATTATCAAATTTACATAATAACACAGCAATACACATACACCTTGTCGAAAATATTGCTGATGCTGATGGTTCGGGAGCAAGACCTTACATCCCAAATGTACTTCGAGAATGGGTTCCAAGGATGGATTTTTCAGTTGAAGGTCAAAATACTACTGAATGGGAATATACTTTATCTGAAACATATCTTGAAAGTGCTAATGTAAATTTAAATGAAGGGGTTTCTGATAGATATTCATTAATCATTTCAGTACATGGCGATGAAAGAGAAAATGAAACTCAAATGAACGTTTTGAAAATTGCTGAAACTCAATTGCCATCAATTCATAAACAGGCTAATTGGTCTGGTTTTCCATTAATCTTATTAGGCAACATCATCCTAATAGTTGGATTAGGATTTGTTGTCATTCAAGAAAAAATTAGAGAACAAGGACTACCTCTAATTGAAGGAAAAATCTTAGAGTCTAAAGAAGGAATTAATAAAATAAATTTAAATGTTAAAACTGGTAACAAAAAAGTGGAAATATTGGGTATTGAAGTAAATAATGGGTGGCGTACATCTAAAGTAAAAAATTTACCAACGATTCTTCCAAAATCAAATTTGGATTTCAAATTCAATGCCCTTATTAAAAGTCAAAATAAAGATGAAGTTTTACCACTAAAAATCACAGTGAAGACCGATGTTGAAGATTTAGGTCAATGGATGATGGATATTGACATGATTTTAGAAAAAAATGAATAAGTGGATAATAATTTTAGAAAAAAACACCTAAATGTTCAAACATTGAATGTACATCCCTAGTTATAGGGAAGAGATATGTTACTTGATAATGTAGACCGAAAATTGATTGAAGCACTAATGAATAATGGCCGTGCATCAATGCGGCAATTAGCTGTAGAAGTTGATGTTGCTCTTGGAACAATTGCAAATCGGATGAAGCGACTTGAACAAGAAGGTATTATTAAAGGATACAACGTGATACTTGACCCTGCTAAAGTGGGTTGGGAAATGACCATAATAGTCGGATTGAAAATTACAAAGGGGAGGATGATTGAAGTTCAAAAAAGAATTGCAAAAGATCCCCGTGTATTTTTGGTGTATGATGTAACTGGAGATTTTGATAGTTTTGTAATTGCAAAAGTTCAAAATACAGAAGATCTGAACGATTTAACAAAAGGAGTCTTGACATCTGAAGGTATTGAAAGATCCCTAACTCATGTAGTACTAAATACTGTAAAAGAAACTACTATTGCATTACCCAAATATTGATTTAATTTTTCATTAATGTAATTAATTCGTCTAAAATAAATTTCATTCCTTCCACTGTTTTTGTTCGACCATTGAGCAAACGTATCAATTCCTTACGTAATTTTTCATCTACAGTTCGATCCATTGAAAGAAAATTATTTCTTAATTTCCTCTGCAAACTACCTCCAGTTCTATCCCAATCCATTAAAAGTGCAATAATTGGTACTTTTAATGTATTAGAATTATCGTATTTTTCTAATAAATATACTACTAACTTATCTAAATCCCACCCCCTATTTAAAATTTCAATCGGACCTGAAAAACCTAATTTTAGTAGTATATCTTTATCTCTTTTACCTTCAACAAGTATTGGTAATCCTTGAATATTAATTTCTCTTGATATCTCTAAGGCTTTAACAATTTGTAATAGCCATGATTTTGAATGAGTTGGTTCCAATTAATCACCTGCAATTATTTCTATTAATTTTTTTGAAATGATTTCAATTTCTTCACTGGATAATTTTATTTGTTTCAACCTACTGGTTTGCCCTTTAATAATTTCAATTTGAGATTTCTGTAAATTAAATGATTTAGAAATGATTTTAATCATTTCTCGATTAGCTTCTCCTTTAATTGCAAGAGATTTAGTAGAAATTTGTAATCTATTTCGCCACTCATTATATCCCGTTATCGCACTTCTTGAACTATTTGGATGTACTTCAACTTCAATCAAAATATTTCCAAAAAAATCCTTCTGAATTGCTGGTTTTCTTGCCATTGAACTATGCCAATACTAAATGATTGATAGGCTCTATGCCTAATCCATCTCACTAACGCTTAATAATCGGCAAGTTAGCGCAACAAACATCAGGGTGTTCAGCCAATGGGTCCAGCCGAGTACACTATTTTTCAGAGTTTAATGGACACATGGAA
>CAZMJH010000129.1:0-4547 GCA_964566595.1 uncultured Candidatus Poseidoniales archaeon | reverse complement strand
AAATCAATCCCATTTGGACTCCAAGCAATATCATATACAGATGGATCTGGTGTTGAATCATCACCAGAAATCCCTGACATAATATCTACAATAGAACCTGAAGCAGCATTAAAGACTTTTACAGAATCACCATCACTACCATACCAATAAGCAGCTGCTGCAATCTGTCTTCCATCCGGACTAAATTCTACATCAAGACAACTTGTTGATAATTGTTCATCCCATTCTTTTGTCCAAGTTTCCGTTTCATACACATATACAGTATGACCAATACTGCCTGATTCATATTGATCACAAGCTGCTAATAAAGTCCCATCCGGAGACCAAGATAAACCATTCACTCTTGGAAATTGCGAATTTGTAATTGCGAGAGGGGGTTGAAATTGATTAAATCCATTATTTGGATCTAATAAAAATACCTCTCCTGCTCCTCCGAGGGCTAATATATTTCCATCAGGGCTCCATTCGACTGAATCATAATTATCATCTCTAGATGAAGGATCAAATCTCCCAATTTCACTCCAATCGGTTGTATCAAGAATTACGAGTCCGCCATCATTAGCACTACCTACATCTTCACTTCCTACTGTTACAGCCACCATACTTGAATTTGGATTGTACTCCATATCTGCAATCTGGTCATTATTTGCTCCAAAATCGGTAGTTAATGTATTTTCAAGAGATATTGTGGAGCTTAAAACAAGGTCTGATACATCATAAATGAAAATTTGTTCGAATGAATTACCTGCAAGAATTGTATTTCCATCAGGACTCCATTCAACTTCGTAAATTGTTCTATCTTCTTCTTCAACATCTGTTACAATTAAATTTCTTGTTACTGTTTCAAAAATAGATAAGGTGCCAGAATCATCCCCTACAACAATATAATCTCCATCTGGAGAATAATCAACAGATTCTACATCCCCATCCGATGAATCCCAATCAATTTCTTCTATGGAAGAAAAATCACCCTGTGGTGCAGTCCAAAAGTCGGTGTAATCGCTTGTTCCATCACCGTCTCTATCTGGACAACCATTCCGATCTACTGTACTATTTCCATTGGAATAAGGGCAGTCGTCATTAACATCTAAAAAACCATCACCATCTGTATCATTAGCTGTTACGACATTAAGAAAAGAAGAAAAGAAAAGTATAGAGATTAATAACAAAACACAACGATTGGATGCCTGTCTCATATTACTCCACAACATATGGGTAATATTGGTAGTATATTATCGATATACTCGTATTGTGCAACCTTAAATTGAAAATTTCAAAATGTGAAGTTTATTCACATTGATGTTCTGCCCAGTGCATGAGCGGCTTACCTAACATGTGGGGAGAAGATTGGGTTCCTACTAAGCCTCTCGATTTGGTTATTGAAATCAATGCAAAAATAGCAAAAATTGAATTATTGAGATTTATCGTTGAAAGACATGATGGCCATTTACAATTAATTTCTTCTGCATGGGAACAGGTAATCTCAAAAAGAAAAACTACTACTTTTGATGGTGATTCATGGCATAAATTCTCAATTGAATTAGTCAAATTGGTTGTAGAATTACTTGGATATCGCGTAGAGCCAGCAGGATTAGAAAAATATCAAGATATGGAAGTCATTCCTAAAAGAGATTTGAAACTTTATCTAAATAGAAAATCAAAAAGATTTGCAATTGATTTACATTTGGTTCTTAGAAGAATTGCTTATTATCACACTATTTCTTTGGATTTACGAAAAAAATGGCATCGATTGATGTTAAGAACAAGAGCCACAGATGAACATTTGAAATCGTTATTTATGCAAGGAATTGAAACTCCAAATGGGGATAAATTTGGAGGTAAGGGTTTTCGTTCTACTTGGCAAGAAACAGTAGTGGCGGTTGCTTCTGCATTAAACAAAAACACGAGTTCGGGTGATCGAGTTGCTCCAATGATTAGAGATATGGGATTATCTTTAGCAATGGGAGATACTCCTCTAAATGTAATGGCAGCACAAATGGGAAAAATTAGTTCTCCCATGGATGGAGGTCATGAATATGCGGGAGGTAGAGATTTACACATTGGTGCATGGGATCAAGGCATTCTTCCACCCACTGCACCTCTTCCTATTGCTTCTGCAACAATTACAGGATTAGCTCTTGCATCTAAACATCTCAAAGAAGAGCGTTTCCATGTTGCAATGATTGGTGAAGGTGCATCATCAAGTGGAGAATGGTGGGAAGCTACAAATTTTGCAGGGATTAGAGGATTGCCAATTAGTTATGTTCTACAAAACAATCAAATTGCATTAGATACATTTTCAAATAATCAATCTGCTGCTGAAATTTGGGCTGATAAGGCTATTGCAATGGGGATGCCTTGTTGGACTATTGATGGATCTGATCCAGCAGCTTATTTTTCATCAATTGCTACAGCAAAAGAATTTGGAATAAATGGAGGAGGTGCCACCTTAATTCATGTTGAAACAATGAGAGGTTGCGGACATGCTCATCATCATGATGATTTGTATTTAGGTGCTGCTTCAGGAAATCCTCCTGGTTATGTGGATAAAGAATTATTAGAATATTGGTCAAATAAGAATCCTATTGAACTTCACCAAAATTTACTTCTAAAAATGGGCATTTCTCAATCTGAAATTGATTCAATGAACGATGAAGAACAAAAATTGGTGGATTCTGCCCGAGAAGATATTGAATCCATGGATTGGCCTAATCCAAAAACAGTTACAAAAGGAATAACATCAATGCATGATGCTGAAACTCATGAAGAACATTTAGAACGGATAAAAAATTCAAATATTAATCCCCAAAAAGCAAATTCATCTAATGAAGAAAATAAATTAGAATTCAGTAATGATTCAACAAGTTGGACCTATGCTAGAGCCATCCAACAAGCATTAGTAAAAATTGCTGAAATTTATGATGATACTGCGATTTTCATGGGAGAAGATATGGAAATAGCAGGGGCCTTTGGAATGAATATTCCTCTAAAAAACGCAGGGCATGAAAATAAATTACTAGATATGCCATTATCTGAAGCCATCATCATTCATTCAGCAACAGGAGCTGCTTTAGGTGGTTTAAGGCCAATTGCTGAAATTCAATTCGGTGGTTTTGCTGCATTAGGATTTAATGCTCTTGTTAACAATACTTCGATGTTAAGATGGCGTTGGGGGGCTGAGGTTCCTTTAACTGAAAGCATTCCTTTGGGGGGAAAAACTCGTAGTGGGCCATTTCATGCAAATATGATTGAAACATGGTTTATTAATGACCCTGGATTAATTATTGTTGCTCCATCCACGCCGCAAGATGCATATGATTTACTAATAGAATCAGCAACAATAAATGATCCTGTTTTATTTTTGGAACATATTGGCTTATACGGGCTACGTGGTGGAAAAACAGGATGGGGTGATTCAATCAATCAAATTGTAAATACTACTGAAATTGAAAAACACTTAGGCTCCGATGAATGTTACAAAATAGGAAAAGCATCTGTAATTAGAAATGGTACAGATTTGACATTAGTTACTTGGGGTTCAATGGTACACGTAGCTATGAAAGCCGCAGAATTTGTAGCAAAGGATGGTATACAAGTTGAGATTATTGATTTAAGAACACTAATGCCATTTGATACAAAAACATTAATTGAATCTGTTTCAAAAACTGGAAGATTAATTACTTTACAAGAATCTCAATGGAGTGGTGGTTTAGGTCATACAATTCAATCTCGTATTTTAGAAGAATGTTTTTGGTTACTCGAAACCACACCAATAGTACTTGGTGCATTGGATACACCAGTACCTTTTTCCCCTCCTTTGGAAGATTACACATTAGTTTCTGAAGAATATATTATTGATGCGATTAATACATTAATGGAAAATTAAAATTAATGCTTAAAATGTATTAAAATCATAATAATATTTTATCATAATAATATAGAAGAAGACTTTCCTTGTAGCAATGTCTGATACTCAAGATGTTGAAATAAAAACTTCTGAGAATGCAGGTGTAGCCCAATTACTTGCACTGAGGTCGCCATCAGATAAATCTTTAATCATGATTCTTACTCTATTTGTTTTAATGCTATTTCTAAAATTTTTAGATAATATTCTTGGAGAATTAGTAGTCATATTTACTATGCTAATTATCTCTACAGCATTACTAATTCTTTCAGCAGATTTTTTTGTTGTTGGTGCAAAATGTATAGCAAGACAACTTGGTATAGCTGAAGTAATTATTGGATTAACAATTGTTTCAATTGGCACATCATTACCTGAAATTATGGTTACAGGTACTGCTGCAATGAAGGCTAATGCTTCAAACGCGGGAATTCAGGAATTAAATACTCTTTCAGATCTTGCAATTGGAAACATATACGGTTCTGTACTTGTACAAATTAGTTTAATATTAGGAATCGTTGTTCTTTATCGACCACTAAATGTTCGTCCATCGTGGTTAGGAAGAGACGGATTATTGATGATACTATCTTTGTTTTCGTTTATTAGTTTTAATCGTAAGATTTTATCAAAACTTGATGGGTTGATA
>CAZMJH010000128.1:0-4567 GCA_964566595.1 uncultured Candidatus Poseidoniales archaeon | reverse complement strand
ACTAAACGTCCATGCTTTCCAGAAAAACCTTTAAGTCGAAGAAGTTCACTACGACAATCATTAAATGAATTTGAAATTCTCTTACCTACATCTCCATGTCTTCTAAAAACTCCAGTATCTGATTCACTCCAAATTCCTCCTTCATTTTGAAGTAAATCAAAATTATCTAAACGTGCATTTTCAGATAATCTTTCATCGTTTACTCTTTTCCAATTATGCATCACTAATGCAGGCCCCATATATTCAGAATCGTAAGGTATCGTGTCCGAATATGAATGTAATAATTGAGGACTGTCTATGTCCCCAAGTGTATGCAAATTTGTAGCATTTATAGAATCCATAACCCCAATTGAAATACCGGAACTGGTATTTATTCCGGACCTTGTAGCTGGTATCATCCAAGGTTTTGTTCTTGCTCGATGAGTATCATAATTTTTTGTACTAATGACTAAATCTTTGACCACTTCATACCCTGGGAGTGGTTCTATTGTCAGTACTTCTCCACATAACTTAACTAAATCTAACAATCGCGTACGATCTGCTCTTACTACCGCACCATTCACAATTACTCCAGATAATGGACCACTACGACGGAATGAAAGAGTAGGATCTATGTCTGTTTTTATTGATTCTAGAGCATCTAATATTGAAAAATGCCCTGGCATCTTACATTCAAAAATATCTTTTCCACTTTCGGCTATTGCAGGATTATAACGAAATATTTCGAATGTAATCGAAATAGGTGGGCGTGAAATAACTGGAGCATCTAAATCCTCAGCAACTCCTTTTGCTCCTTTACTATCTACCATATCTATGAAAGATTGTACTAATTGCGAATTAAAATTTCCATTACTATCTACTGAAGCAACTGATGCTAATGTAGGTGTAATCCATTTTGCATATGTAGGATCAAAATCAACATCACAATCTGCTCTATCATAAACCCTTATTCCACCCATCTCTTCAATTATTTTATCCCAATCTTTACCTGATTGGCAATAGAATTCATAACTTTTATCACCGAGAGCACAAACAGAAAAATGTGTTTTAGTTAATTTTGGCCTCTTATTAGAATTGGCAATATTCCAAAGTGCTTCTGCAGAATCAGGCATATCCCCTTCTCCCCAAGTACTACAAATAATAAGTAATCTAGTAGTTTCAACTAAAGTTCCTAAATCAAAGCCCTCCATATCAAAAACTTCTGCATTCAAACCAAATTCTTTAGATTTTACTTGAGTTTGGAATGCTAAATCTTCTGAGTTTCCAGATTGACTTCCAAATAAAATGACTAATTTTCTATCTCCATCTGCAATAATTGCATTTAATTCATCTGAAGATTCTTCTACAGTTTCTACTTCTAAAGATTCATCTACTGGTACCTCTACTAATTCAGCAGCATCTCCCCCTACAGCAGATATTGCTGGTAAAGCTCCTTCTGCCCAAGCAGAATATGGTTCATCAAAATCTAAATCACAATCTTGTCTGGCAAAAACACGCTTAGCGCCTAATTCCTCTAATCGTCTATCCCAATCTTTTCCAGATTGGCAATAGAATTCATAACTTGTATCACCAAGAGCGCAAACAGAAAAATTTGTGTTCTCCATTTTTGGTGCATCTTCAGCACTAATTGAATCCCACAATGCTTCAGCAGAATCAGGCATATCCCCTTCTCCCCAAGTACTACAAATAATCAAGATTCTTTCGGAAGATGCCATTTGTTCTAAAGTCGCATTTTCCATATCAACTACAGTTGGTGTCAAATTATGATTAGTAGCAGATTTAGCTAATCTTGATGCCAAATCTTCCGAATTACCTGATTGACTTCCAAACAATATTAAAACAGGCCTAGACACTAAAATCACCGTACAGTTTCAACTGGACAATGTGTCCTAACTATATGCGATTCTTGAATATAACGCAGGTTAAGAAATTCAAAATGATATTAGGTATAAGTAACTAATAGCCCATCATTCCATCCATATCTCCGCCAGAAGCGGATTTTGCTGAGATTACATCATCAATTCTTAAAATCATTGTTGCTGTTTCAGTAGCAGATTGAATCGCTTGTTCAACAACTCTTTGTGGCTCTACAACATTGGCTGAAAGCATATCTTTCACTCCTCCTTCATACACATTTACTCCATAGTGACTTTTTCCTTCTGCATGTGCTTTACGAAGATCAATTATTGTATTTACAGGATCTAATCCAGCATTTTCAGCAAGTGTTCTTGGAATTACTTCTAAAGCACCAGCAAATGCCTCGATTGCCATTTGTTCTCGACCACCGACTCCTTCTGCATAATTACGTAAATCCCGAGATAATGCTGCAAGAACAGAACCACCTCCTGTCAATACTGTACCATCTTCCCAGGCAACACTCACTACACCCACAGCGTCATCAAATGCTCTTCTGATTTCATCAACAACATGTTCAGTGCCTCCTCTTAAAAGTACACTTACAGATTTGGCTGATTCACAACCTGTAACAAATACCATATCTGAATCTCCTATCTTCTTTTCTTCTACTTTAGAAGCGTGACCTAATTCCTCTGAATTTAAATCATCAATATTTGTAATTATTGATGCACCAGTTGCTTTTGAAAGTGCTTCCATATCACTCTTTTTTGCTCTCCTTACAGCAAAAATTCCTACTTTAGCCATGTAATGCTGGGCTAAATCATCTATTCCCTTTTGACAAACAACCACATTTGCTCCACTAGATTGTATCTTTTCCACTAATCCTTTCAGATATCCTTCTTCTTCTTCTAAAAATGAAGCTAATTGATTTGGATTAGTAATCTGTATTTTAGCATCAACTTCTGTTTTCTTAACTTCTATTGCTGAATTAATTAAGGCAATAGATGCTCCATTTACACTCCTAGGCATTCCTGAATGAACTCTTTCTTTGTCAAGTAAAATCCCATCTATCAATGTTGAATCTCTGATTGAACCTCCTTGTTTCTTTTGGACTTTAATATCATCAAGATCTACGTAGCGTTCTCCATCTTCTTCTCCTCCTACACAAATAACTGCTCGAACACATATATCTGAAAGAAATTCTCTAACTGCTCCTGCACTCTTTCCTGTTAATGCTGTTTTAGCAACTTCATTAAGCATTTTTGATTGTTCAGAATTAACATCAATTCCATGATCTGAAAGAATATTCATTGCTTTTTCAGCAGCTAAACGAAAACCTTCACAAATAACTGTAGGATGTACGTTTTGTTCAATTAAATCTTCACTACGTTTTAATAATTCACCAGCTAAAACTACAGCCGTTGTTGTTCCATCATAGCAATGTTGTTCTTGTGTTTTTGCAACTTCGATTATCATTTTTGCTGCAGGATGTTCAATATCCATTTCTTTAAGGATAGTTGCCCCATCATTAGTAATGACTACATCTCCCATTGAATCAACAAGCATTTTATCCATCCCTTTCGGACCTAATGTACTTCGTACCGAATTTGCAACTGCTTTAGCTGCAGCAATATTGTTACTTTGAGCAGTTTTACCTCTTGTTTGTGAAGTTCCTTCTTTCAATATGAAAATTGGTGCTTGACCTTGTCCTTGTCCCCCTGAATTCATGTTATCACCTTCGTTTATGCCATTCTCCCGCGGCTAGCCGACACGTCCCTTGATTTTAACGCAACGGTTTATTTGGATATGTCATTTTTGCTGATTAAGCCATTGTTCTCCGTAATGTTGCCATTGTTCCATTGTCCATCCCTCAGGTAAACCTGTTTCTGGTAATGGAGGCATAATAGATTCAGAAACAACTTCTGAAGGGGTTTCATCAGGTAAATCAGGTATTGTTTTTACAACACCTTCAGATTCTCCTGTTGTTCCAAAAATCATATTTGCTGAAGGTACTGAACGACCATCTTCTCCTACCTGAGATGTTATGCCTGAATCATAACCATACAACTCTTCTTCATCTTCCTTTGAAAATTCTCTCCACAATACAAATAATAATGCACCAAGAACACCTACTAAAAACACAATAGAAAGCCCATTTAACATAATTGCACCAACATTCGTAGATTTTTCTTCAACATCAGGATTAATAGATTGACGAAGTAATTCTACTTTCAATATCAATGGAGCGACATCAAGATCAGATTCAACCCACACAGTTAAATTAACAATTAATGATTCGCTTTGTAAAGATAAAAGCGTAGATTTAGGAATTGTAACTTTTAATGCAATATTTTCATTATCATTATCACGAATATTAAACGCACTCGTATACTCATCTACTTGCACACCAAAATAACTTGCTGAAATTTGATCATCGAAATCAATTCTAATTTCTTGTTCGGTATAATGTTTGTTAAATACTTGTAAATTCAAATAATATTCTCCTGCTTCATTAACATGCAAAACATATACTTTACCTGGTTCTTCATCATCCAACTCCACATCTATTTCTGATGATAAAAGAAGTTTTATCCAACCTAAATTACCAACAATATATTTGGCAGTTCCAGTGGCTTTAACATTTTCATTAAAACTACTTTTTGCTATTACTCCTAAATCAAAATCACCCTCTGCCAATGTATCAAATGTA
>CAZMJH010000127.1:0-4602 GCA_964566595.1 uncultured Candidatus Poseidoniales archaeon | reverse complement strand
GAAATTTTCAAACCGACAATATTCCCCCCTAACGTTCTAGGCCAAACAGATTACACTCATCAACAATTCGCATATAATATAATCTGCAGTCAAGATTCATAGTTGATGCTACACAGGATTATCGAAAATTTCAATTAGAAAACTTATTTTCCAATTGAAAAATTAGTCAAGATTATTTATCTTTTCTATTAAGAAATCTAAATTTTAGTAATTGGAAAATTAGTTAAAATATGTGAAATTAATTTGGAGAAAATCATTTTTAGTTTATTATTTTTATCGGCCTCTAAATTAATTATTTCAATTGATAATTCTTAATATTAAAAAGTATTGCAATTGTAGAATTAAAGATTAGCATTAACGTATAGTATATATACTATATTGATTGAAGGTCCGTTAAGGAGAAATCTGGGATGGGATATAGATGACAAGAAATGAATATACAATACAAGAATTATTAAAACGAGATGTATATGTTGGAGAAACTAAAGTAGGAGTAATAATGGGTGAAAGAAATCATCCAAACACAGATCGGGTAAAATCGATGAGAATATGTGTAGAATCAGATATTGCTGACGAGTTTATGAGAAAACCAGCAGAAATGGCACCACTTTCTAAAGAATTAGTTCATAGCATAAGGGATGATGGTTCGGTAAAATTATCAAAATCGATGAGAGAACTACAACGTCGCTGGAGAAATACTGTACGAATTGATGAAAATTTGTATGCACCCGATGAAATGGAAGATAGAGCAGTTCAAGATAATCAAGGAGATGAGCTTGGAGTAATTGTGGGGCTTCTAAAAAAGAAACGTACATATCGAGGAGTTGTAGTTGAAACTAGATTAAGTGTTAGAAGAGAATTTGGATTACCAGAAATGATTAACATACCAATTAATGCATTTGCAAAAACTCGTGAAAGTTTGGATGAAGTAGTATTGTCCAGGACAATAACCAAACTTTTGACACTACCAAGTTACATTCAAATTAATGATCCTAGTTTCGTTGATGAAGAAGAGTAATTTAGATTAGTAAATCATTGAATTCATTTAATTCGATAGGTTCTATGAGTTGATTTTGTTCAAGCCATTGAAATGTTTCGTTTAATGCAATTGTTTTTTTTACAGATTGCATTGCTTGATTAAGAATATTTTTTGATATTGGTCGAAGTGTTTGGATTTCTAAATGTCTTAATTTATTTTTTAATTGTGATGTTTCAATAAATTTATTTACAATCAACGAATTTCTTCCATGGGATATTATTAACAATTCTGCCTTATCTCTTGGACCCATGTTATTTCCATAACTAATACGTTTAAAATTGAGTGCAGGATGATTTGGAAAAATTGCATCGGGTTTCCACGACTGATCTCGAATAATATATTTTGGTGGTAAAGGTATATGTTCAGCTTTTATTTTTAAATTTTGATTCAGACATTCCTTTGTAATCACTAAATGAATAGATTTAGCAAATCTTTGTGCAATTGTATGTGAAATACAAAGTAAACGTGCACAATCTTCCCCCGAAGAAGCTTCTAGAATTATATCTCCATCATTTTTGGGAGTAGGAGAATCATTAAGAATAATTACTTTTGGACTTTTTCCATTTGAAAAATATTTTTCATTACCAAAAAAAAGTTTAACTTGTTGAAATGGATTTTCTATATTTTCATCAAGGGGGATTGTTAAAATATTTGGCATTAATTGTGTCCAATATTCTTTAATTTGTTCATTTTGATAATCTATTGATGAAAAAATAAATGTTGATAAAGCATATGACAAAGCATCCTTTCCGTTTGCCATTAATCTCCAATTAGAGGCCCCCCTCTTAGAAGTATTCTACCGTCATGGTTATGACATAATCATCATTCGCCAGACTGCCATGGGCGGGTAGCTTAGCTTGGCTGGAGCACCCGGCTGATAACCGGGAGGCCGCAGGTTCAAATCCTGCCTCGCCCATTTTGGTTAATTTTATCACATTTTTATTTTTATTCTTGTGAATAAATCCAAGTGCAGGATACTTCTCGGCTAACACGAGGGAAGTACTTTGTTAGTGGTATCCGGTAGTAGTTGTAGGCATATTGCAGAAGACATGGCCAAATTATTAGATTGTGAGCACCATTCTTTGGAAGCAAGACGTTTCCCAGATAGTGAGGGATATTTTCGTGTTCCAGAATCTAGTATTGAAAAAATAAGATCTACTACTGTGATTTTAGTGTCAAATACATTTCCAGATAGCGGAATAATTGAAACACTTTTATTATTAGAAGCAATTAATGATGTAAGACAAGGAAATCTTTCAGATATAAGAGGAAAAGGTATTGATTGTGACCCCATAGGTCCTGGTATTTATTTAGCAATACCTTATTTTGGTTATTCGCGTCAAGATAAGAGATTTAACCAGGGTGAAGTTATTTCTGCTAGAGCAATAGGTATGCTTCTTTCATCAAAATGTGATGGAATTACAGTATTAGATTTACATGCACCCGAAGTTTTGAAAAAGTTACCAGTACCTGTTAATTTTGCATCATCAATGACTGAAATAGCAAATTATTTACAATCAGAAATCACTCCTGACTTTATTCTTTCTCCAGATAAAGGAGCAATTGAAAGAGCAAGTTTTGTTGCTGAAACGATTGGATGTAAATTTTCATATTTAGAAAAAACACGTATTGATGCTCATACAATTGTTCACAAAGCAAAAGATTTGGATGTAAATAATGCAATTGTAACTATTGTAGATGATATGATTTCAACAGGTGGGACTATCTGTAGGGCTAGTGAAGCATTAAGAGATCAAGGAGCAAAAGCAGTATATGCGGCTTGTTCTCATGGATTATTTACTGGAGGAGCGATTTCAAAATTAGATAAATATGTGGATGGGATTATTGCTTCTGATTCATTAAGAAATCCCCGTTCTGTAGTATCTTCAGCACATGCTTTATGCCGAGGAATAACTGAATTGATTGAAAAATAAAGTTTTTTTTCCTGCGTTGGGTTTATACGCACCATGTCGTGGCGCAACTGCCCATGAGGTTGTGATTCCAATGAGTGTGCATGTAAGATTTGAAACCCCAGAAGATTTAGAAGACGCAATATTTGATCTTGTATCAAGTTGTAAGGATGGTGCTGTTCGTAGAGGCAGTAATGAAGTTACAAAGGCTGCAGAAAGAGGTTCTGCAAAATTGATTGTTATGGCTGAAGATGTAAATCCCCCAGAATTATTGGCACATATTCCAATGATTTGTGAAGAAAAAGAGATTCCATTTGGATATGTTCGCCATCAAGAATATCTTGGAAAAGAATCAGGATTGCCAGAAGGCGTTAAAACAGCATCTATTGCTTTATTAGAAATTCCGAAAGCAGTACAAGATAAATTTGATACTGTTGTTAAGAAAATAAAGGATGTAAACAGTTGAGGTGTTATTTGTGAGTGAAGAACTCGGATGGCCGGCTGAAGTTGTGGAAATCGTAGCTAGAACAGGTATGACTGGAGAAGCGACTCAAGTAATAGTAAGAGTTAATGATGCTCCTAATCCAAGAGATGTTGGTAGAATTATAACGCGTAATGTAGTTGGTGCGGTTAGGATTGGAGATATTTTGATGCTAAGAGATACCGGACGTGAAGCAAGAAAATTGGGAGGCCGTTAAAATGCCAGAACGCCGTATTTGTAATTTTTCAGGAGAAGAAATAGAACCGGGTACAGGTTTAATGTTTGTTCGAAAAGATGGCACAGTACTTTGGTTTAAAAGTTCAAAGGCACGCAAAAATATGGTGAATTTGAAACGTAATCCAAGAAGAGTAAAATGGACTCGACACTTTGTTAAAGGTGGCATTAAGTGAAACGAGTGTGGAATAAATGGAAACAACCTTTGTAATGATAAAGCCTGATGGAGTTCAGAGAGGGCTTGTTGGGAATATTATTTCTAGATTTGAGAGTAAAGGACTTAGATTGGTAGGACTCAAGAGTTTTACACCATCTGAAGAATTAGCATCTAAACATTATGAGGTGCATAAAGATCGACCATTTTATCCAGGACTGATTAAATTTGTTACTTCATCACCAGTAGTTGCAATGGCATGGAGTGGTAAAGATGCGATATCAGTTGCTAGAAATCTTATCGGGCCTACTGATGGTAAAGAAGCGGCTCCTGGAACAATAAGAGGGGATTTAGGAATGGATATTGGATATAATTTAGTTCACGGAAGTGATGGTCCGGATACTGCTTCATATGAACTGGGATTATGGTTTTCAGAAGGAATCAACGAATGGGTGCCTCATCGAGAGCGATGGGTTTACGAGAGTAGATGATAGCGCCTAACTTTGGGGGCTTCTGTTTTGACTGACGATAAAAGTGTTGAACAGCGACAGCCTATAGTCGCTGTATTAGGTCATGTGGATCATGGAAAAACTAGTATTTTAGATCATATTCGTTCTCTTGGAGTAGAATCTCAATCATCAGTAATGGCTCGTGAAGCAGGAGGGATAACTCAACATATTGGGGCCACAGAAATACCTGCAGATCTTCTAAACGATTTATGTGGAGATTTACTTGGGGGGAAAAAATTTAGTTCTCCGGGATTATTATTTATTGACACACCAGG
>CAZMJH010000126.1:0-4614 GCA_964566595.1 uncultured Candidatus Poseidoniales archaeon | reverse complement strand
GCTGCTTTTAGATCGATCAACCAATATCGTTGAGATTTACCCCCGCCCCCCCCCTCCGCTCCCCCCCGCGGTGGGGCACCACAGGGCCCTCCTCCAGCTAGTTAAAAATTGAAACTAGTTACTTTACCACCAAGAAACCTTTTGGTCAACCGACAATGACATAGATTTGTGACAACAAGCAATCCTAATCAAATTCCTTTCTTTGCACACCAAGTACTAAGATCTGGTCAAAAAGAAATGCTTGATGATTCTAAAAAAGCGTTAAACGAAAATGGGCATCATTTGGCAGCAGCTCCAACTGGAATTGGAAAAACTGCTGCGGTTCTTGCAGCTGCTTTAGATATTTTATCAAAATCAGAAAATAAGCAAATATTTTTCTTAACTGGAAGACAATCACAACATAAAATTGTTATTGAAACACTTAGAAAAATAAACGAAAAAACTTCCAACAATAAAATACGATGTGTAGATTTAATCGGGAGACATTCTATGTGTGTAGAATTAGACACATTTACTGGAAAATGTTCATGCGAATATGGTTTGCCTGGAAATTTAAAAAAAATAGGCTATGATGAATTATCCGAAATCATATTAGAAAACCCATTACATGTAGAAGAAGTTATTGAAAAAGCAAAATTACGAAAGTTATGTCCTTGGAGAATATTGCAAACAACAGCAAAAGATGCAAATATAATAGTTTGTGATTACAATCATCTTTTTATTGACAATGTTCGTGAAAGTTCACTTCCTGCATTAGGTGCTAATTTAGAAGATATTATTATTATCGTTGATGAAGCACACAATTTACCAAGAAGAATACAATCGGGATTAGAACGTCGTTTAACTACAAGAATGCTTATGCACGCTGGATTTGAACTCGAAGAATTTGTCGAATCAATGGGAGAAAACGTACAAGATACGTGGAAATGGGCAATAAAAACATTCAAAAAATTTCAACAAATAATTCAAGAAAAATTTAGTGAATGGCAATCACAAATGGAACACAAAAAAGAAGAAAAACGAATTAAGCAATCTGAATTTATGCAAATAACACTTGAGAGTTTAGTTTTAAATGAATGGAGTGATTCTCCTGAATCTGCTTTATCTCGTTTAGCATTAATGTTAAAAAATGTCATTGTGGAACAAGATGAATCTCTTGAGACAAATGAAAAAGAACTTGCTTGTTGGAGAATTTCAGCATTATTTGAAACTATTCTTAAATTTCAAAATAAAAAGGGATTAGTACTTGTATTCAATAAAGAACGAAGCGGAAGATTATCTTGCCATTTATTAGATCCCAGTATTATCGCAATACCTGTTTTTTCAAAATCAGCAGGATCAATACTAATGTCTGGAACCCTTTATCCTCCTAAAATGTATTCGGATATTCTTGGACTGTCAACACTTAGAAATGTAAGCTTTGAAGAATATATTTCTCCATTTGAAAGCCACAAAAAACCCATTTCAATTGCCACAAATGTAACAACGAAATTCAAACAAAGAGGAGCAGAAAATACACAAAAGATTTGTGAACATCTTTACGCAGTAGCTAAAGAAACACCAGGACATATGGCTGTATTTGCTCCAAGTTACAAATTACTTGAAGAATTCATAGGAACTAGGGGTTGGCCAAATAGAATTTTAATAAAAGAAACTTCAGAATGGAAGAAAACACAAGTTGATCAGATAATTCCCGATTTGGAAAAATTTAGAAAAAATGGTAAGAATGTTCTCCTTGCAGGTGTATATGGAGGAAAACTTTCAGAGGGCATTGATTATAACAATAATATATTAGATTCTGTTGTGTGTATTGGAATTCCTGTTGCACCTCCTAGTGTATTTTCTGATGCGTTAAAAGAGTTTTTAGAAATAAAATTTGGAAAAGGTAAAGGTTGGCTATATGGTTCAATTCAACCTGCTGTAAATTCAGTCATTCAAGCAATGGGGAGGCCAATCAGATCTAGTGATGATCGAGCATTCATAGTCCTACTAGATAGTAGGCATAAGGACTATACTTATCGTAGATGCCATTCAGTAAATTTCAATCCTTTGGTTTGTAATGATAGTGAGGTCACTAGGAGATATATTGCAAGGTTCTTTAAGAAAAATCAATAGAGAAGTTGAAATGACACCAACTAGAGGATGAAATATGACGATAGAATGGGAGCCACTTGAAATCGGCTCTCAAAATACAGAAGTAAATGATGAAATCAATACAAATTTAGATAGTTTATCTATTTCCCCTGAAGAGTTGCATTTAGCATTCTTCGAACAGGCACATCACTTAACTGAGGCAATAGTTAATCAAAACTTAATCACTGAAATAACTGGAGTTGATCCTGAAAAAACTAATTCTAATCAAAAAATGATTTCTATTACCTCAATGGCAAATGAATTTAATGGAATGATTACAGAAGATGCATTAAGTATTCCATTCAAAGGTATATCTCAATCACAAGTCAATGTTGAATACGCAAATATTGAAAGTAATTGGGCAATAAAATTATCAATCGATTCCACTAATATTTCAAATCAATCAATAATACGAACATTTCTATTACCTCAAACTGCCAATAAACCTTCAGTAAACTGGTCCTCTGACAAATTAAACATTAGATTCTAGGCTTCTATTTCAGGAGGCAATTCTTCCCTTCCACCTTTACCTACATTCATTCGCACAAGTTCCCCTTGTACCCCTTCTAATGCACTTTGCGCCCTCAGAGCATCTTGTGTATCCATTTCATGTCTTGAATAACGAGCTTCTTCGAAAACATTATCCAACTCAATTAAGAAATTTTCACGAATAGGTAGAGCACTTCTTAGTGCCATTTCAAATTCTCTTACTGTTTCAAAGTCACGTCTCAAATATCCATGTTTTGTTAATACACGACATAAATCCTCATAACAATGGAATACTGATTCTCTAATTTCATCTCCATGTGCAAGTAATTCTGCAGTATAACTGAAGATACTAGCAATCTCATCCAATACGTCTTGTCTTCTTTTTCGATACCATAAGATTCCAACACCAGCTAACACTACTAGAGCAAGTAATGAAGTCCATACCCATCCTGATGTACCACTTTCAGTTTCAATAGATTGATACACCAAAGATTCAGGAATCTTAGATTGTAAAGTTACAAGAGATTTGTTTGAAATTCTCGAATCATCCGATGTTACTTCCAAAGTTACAGTTCCAAATGAAATTGTTTCTGAATAAGGAGGAGTGTTTTCCAAAATTATTTCAGCGTTTCCAAACTCATCAGTAATTAATGTACGACTTACTAATTGTCCTGATTCATTACCCAATATCAAAATTACACTAATTCCTTCTAATGGCTGGTTACTATCATCAGCAGTTACAGTAATATTTCCGTAAATGTCCTCTCTTTCTCCTAAAACAATTGAGTCAACAGTCATTTCAAATGTTGCATCGACTTTCAACAAAATAGTTAAATTTGTAGATTTAGGCATCAAATATTCATCATTTGATCCTGTAAATTCAACTACCAATACCACATTTCCTGGCATTAATGTTGTCGGAGCTATAGCGTTAAGATAGAATAATTGTGTTCCAATTACAGTCCAATTCAATTCACTTGAAATTAAAACGCCATCTTCCGTGCGAAGTGAAATTGATAAATTATCAAATTTGTAATTATTCCCTCCAACTTCTGAAACTTCTCCATATATTTCAATAGGGAATTCATCTGATCCTCTTACACTATATTCTGAAGAAAGGTCATTAAATGTTATATCTACTTCTGACCAAGCAGTTCCAACAACTTCTTCAGAACTTCCAACATGAGTTATAGTTCCTACAAACTCAATCAAAAGTGTATGTTCTCCACGCTCAAGACCCATATCTAATGGTAAATAATATACCCATGTACCATCTGAATTTGTAGTTAATTGACCATAAAATAAACCGTCCAAATACACATTCAAAGATTCGTTTCCTAAACCTATTTGAGATAAATCATCAGCATCATAAAGAACTCCAGAAATATTCCAGGTTTCACCTCTTACAACTGATTCTTGCTCCAAATCATATTCCAATGCACTTCTATGTGCAACAAATAAAGAAGTTTCAGCATAACTTTCTCTATAATAGCCTTGATTAGGTGAACGTACTCCAATTGTATGTTCTCCCCAATTTGTTCCTATAGGTATTACCCATTCAAAAGACCAAGTTCCATCTTCTGAACTATTAATTATGCCAATTTCTATTCCATCAAGTAATAATCTTAATTGATGATTAGATAAACTGTTTTCAAGATTATCTGAAATAGTACCTGTAATCGTAACATTATCACCCAATGTGTGTGGTGAAAGTTCATCCACACTTACTGTAGTGGTACTATACACATACCATGTAGAAACTGATTCTGAACTTAAATTAAAATCGTCTCCCTCAAATAGTAAGGTAATCTGTAATTCACCTAATAATTGATCATCAGGTACACGCAAAGATATTGTAAATAATCCGTATTCATTTGTTGCAACAAAATAATCAGCTGAACCATCATTTTCTCCAACAAACACTTGTATGGTGCGCATAGCTAAAACCCTATTTTGGATATCAATCAATGAACCATTAATAATTAAATCAGA
>CAZMJH010000125.1:0-4618 GCA_964566595.1 uncultured Candidatus Poseidoniales archaeon | reverse complement strand
TGGAGGAATTCAAGGAGAAAAATGGGAATTACCTGAATTTGATGCAGAATTAAAAACAGATTCAAAGGCAGTATTGGAACAAAAAATACCAGAGCCAGTGGTCAAAGAAGCACCAAAAATAATTCCTAAGAAAGAGGTAATAACACAACCACTAGTAATAGATGATGAAATAACTAAAAAAGTTCTTGATACAGTAGTAGAACATACAGGATATCCTGCTGATTTCATTGAATTTGATCAAGATTTAGAAGGTGAACTTGGGGTAGATTCTGTCAAACAAGCTGAGATAATGGCGGATTTAAGGGCCCATTTTGAGTTACCAGTTGACGAATCATTTGTATTATCAGAATATCCCACATTGAATCATATGATTGCATATATTGGTGGCCCGATTGATGAAAATAAAACAAATTCTAAAGAAGACCCAATAATAAATTTGGCAGTTTCAGAAGTAGAGGTGGAAAAAGAAATTATTATCGATGAAACATTTCAGATTAATCCCGAAATTAGAACGGCAGTGGTGGAAGTTGTAGTAGAGCATACAGGATATCCAGAGGACTTCATTGGTTTTGATCAAGATTTAGAAGGTGAACTTGGGGTAGATTCTGTCAAACAAGCTGAGATGATGGGAGATTTAAGATCTAAATTCAAAATTCCTGTTGATGAAACATTTGTATTATCTGAACATCCAACTTTGAATCATATTGCAGAATATATTTCAAAAATGTCAACGGATTCAACAATTTCTTTAGAGGAACCACCCGTTGAAACTGTAGAGGAGGATATTTCTGAGATTAAATCATTAGAAACGGAAATCCTTGTTGAATTAAAAGAATATAAGGATGAAGAAATACGTAGGTGGCAGGTAGAGGTTGAAGAGGCTGATGAATTAAATAGTGAAGAAATAGACGTTAGTGGCCGTACAATTCTAATTACTGATGAAGATTGGAATTTAGGAGAATCTATTGCCGAGGAATTAGATTCTCGAGGTGCAAAAGTGATACTTTTAAGTTTAGATTCTTCTGCTAAAGAATTTTTAGTTGAAGAGAAAAATGGAGTGCCCTTAATACGTGCAAATCCTACCTCTGAAAATCAATTATTAGAGGTTGCAGCACATGTGACTTCTATTGGAAATTTGGGAGGAATTATTCATTTAGCACCACTTGACCTTGCAGGTTTGGAATGGACCACAAAGAATAGTAGTATCCAGAGTAATATTTCTACAAGTTCTTTGTTTAATTTATTACATGAATTAGATTCAGATTTTGCTAATGTTGATGCAGGAATAATTGTTAGTGTTTCAGCAATGGATGGTAGACATGGAAATAGAGGGTCACATTTCAACCCTGTTGCCGCAGGAGCACATGGAATAGTCAAGTCATATTCTAAAGAAAGGCCCAATTTGAATTGTACTGCATTAGATATTCATCCTGAATTGATATCAAATACTCCACAATTAGCTAAGCATATTGTTACAGAATCACTTTCTAAACAAAATTTGATTGAAATAGGTTTAGATCGTGATTTAAGAAGATGGAAATTAGTTTTGTTTGATGAAGCATTAATACATGAACCTACACAACTTACTTCAGATGATATACTACTTATTTCAGGAGGTGGTTCTGGAGTAACTGCAGCATCTTGTGTTGCACTTGCATCATCATGTAAAGATGCTAAATCTACATTTGTTTTGTTGGGAAGAACAGAATTAATTTTGGAAACAGAAAGATGGATTAATGAAGATGAAGAACAAATTCAACAACGTAAGTTAGAATTAAGAGAGAAGTTAATTGCTGAAAATGGAACAGTGAATATGGTACAATGGGAAAATGCATGGAAACCATATGTACGTTCACTTGACATTCATATTACAATTAATGCGATTAAATCAACAGGAAATGAAGCAATTTACTATAGTTGTGATGTTACGAATTCTAAAGCACTCAATAAAATTGGAAAAATAATAGGTAAAGAAATCGGTCCAATAACAGGTATAATTCATGGGGCGGGCATTGAAGATTCAAAGTTAGTTGGAGATAAGGATTCAAAAGTATTTGAACAAGTGTTGTCAATTAAAACAAATGGTTGGATTAATTTAATTCAAGCTACAAGTTCAAGTGGAACTAAAAGTCTTAAATTGGCTTGTTGTTTTACTAGTATTGCTGGAAGATTTGGTAATGCTGGACAAACAGATTATTCAGCTGCTAATTGTATATTAGATGCTGAAATGGCAAGATTAAATGCGACTGGAAACACACGAGCAATTGCTATTGCATGGACAGGTTGGAGAGAAGTGGGTATGGCTACAAAAGGTTCTATTGAGAAAGTGTTTGACCAAGCAGGAATTCAAACAGTAGGACTTGAAAGGGGAGTAAAATTGTTTGTTGATGAAATATTACGTAAAGGCAAACGTCGAGTTGTTATTGCAGGAGAACTTGGCGTTCTAGATGAATTAGATGTTAAAAGAGATCAACCCTTGTTAATGCCTCCTGAAATAACATCAATAATTGAAGATCAAGGCCGTATATGTTTAATTGATTATTTATTAAAATTTGAAGAAGGGAAAGGACTTATTATTGAAACTACATTTGATGTAGAAACTTATCCCTTTTTAGTGGATCATTCTATTGATGGAGTCCCTTATCTTCCAGGTGTAATGGTTTTGGAATTATTTGCGGAATGTGCACGTTTACTTATGCCTGAAAGTTTTGTATCCGGTTTTAATGATGTGAATTTTGGCCTCCCCGTAAAATTAACAAAACCAGAACAAAAAATACGAGTGATTGCTAATTTAGAGGGAAACAATGTTTCCTGTAGCATGGAATCGGATTTAATTAATTCTGATGGAATGGTATTTGGTCAGCCCAAAAAACATCATACTGCTATAGTGCGTTTATCAAAAACATACGAATCTAGTACAAAATCGTTAGTAGAATCACCTCAAGTAGGAGATATTAATCTTAGTTCTAATTTTATTTATTCAAGATTTTTCCATGGACCAAGATTTCAATGCCATGGGGGAATAATACGAGGGGTTTTATCAAATGATAATTTTGGAGCAGATGGAATTGTTTTACAGCGTCATCAATTACCCAATCCTGAGCAATTTAAATTAGAATCTGAAAATGTGGAAATTACGTTAGAATCTTATCCAATGTTAATTGAAGCGGCTTTTCAAAATGCAGGAATGGTGACTATGGAAAAATCAGATATGCAAGCATTGCCTATTGGGATTTCTTCAACAACAATATTACGCCAACCTGAAAAAACTGCAAAATTATTGATTAGAACAATTTGTAGAAGTATTTCTGAGGGGGTAAGTGTTCATGATGCAGTGATTGTGGAAGATTCACCAAAACAACCTAAAGTCATGTTAATTGAAGGAATAATACTCAAAGCATTAGCACCTTTAGAAGAATCTATGCGTTTTGATTTGGAGCGATAAATTATGTGGACTCCTTGTAGTTCGATTGAAGAATTCAAACCTAATTTAAATTTTTCAAATAGTATGAAGATAGTTATCAATACTTTAAAAATTCGTAAAACAAGTTTAGGTGATTGTTTACCTGACATAAGTAATATTGAATTAATAAATAAGGATGAAATAAATAAATTCAAAACTGCCAAACGTTGTGAAGAGCACGCTACTGGTAGGTATTTATTATATCAGATGTTAATACAATATTATCCACAGATAGACTATACATGTGTTGAAGTATGTCGTAATGAAAACCGTGCACCTTTTTTGAAATGGATTGATGGAACATTCAATAGTAAACCGTTACCTAATTTTAGTATTTCAACATCGGGAAATCTTGCTATTGTCGCACTTTGTAGTCCAGAATATGTTGTGGGAATTGATATTGAAAAATTAAATGAAAAAAGATCAAGTAATCTTTTACAATTTATGTCAAGTGGTTTAGAATTAAAAAAAATACTTGAAATATATAAATTGGGGAAGAATCAAAGTATAAATCAACTTTGGACAGCAAAAGAATCGTTATTAAAGGCATTAAGATTAGGTATGAGTATATCTCCTGCCAAAATTAAAGTAATAGAGTTTAATTTCAAATTCAAATCTATTATTGAATATAAATATTTCAAGTTATATCTTAAAACATTAATAATGGATTATGGTGAAAAATATAGTGTTTCAATAGCATATAGAATTACACAAGAAAATGAATTTGAAACATTAAATGCATCAGAACTTGAATTTAAAAAATCACTTCCTACCAAATTTAAAAATGGCCAATATAATTTCAATGTTGGATGCAGTACAAATTAGAATAAAGTGCGGGGCCCGGGAATCGAACCCGGATCGCTGGCTTGGAAGGCCAGAATCTTACCGCTAGACCAGCCCCGCAGTAGTATTGCGTCCTCTTTTAATTAAATTAAATCATCTAGCAAATCATCATTAAATTCTTGTTGTAAATTATTTCCCATTAATTGCCTCATTGCATTAGAACTGTGGTGGCTTGGCCTAATGTTGGATGGCGGTGGAGTACGATTGATTCGTATAGGAGGAGGTGGTGGTTTGATACGTTCTTTTATTCTCTTTTTTATGAATTCTTCTTTAACTCTTCTTTGAGACTTTTTAGAACTCCAAATTCTACCG
>CAZMJH010000124.1:1979-4664 GCA_964566595.1 uncultured Candidatus Poseidoniales archaeon | reverse complement strand
TTAGAAAATGTACAGGTGGAAATAGCTGGAATCGACAATAGAGTTGTAATTGAATGGCCTATACTTGGAGGAGAGCCTATCATAACTAGTGAGGGCATGTATGAACAATATGACTTGATACAATTACATCCTACTGAATCTGCTGAAATAATTCAAGTGAGTAGCAGTCCTCAAGTAATAGATGCAACATTCAAATTTAGATTGAATCCTGTATGGGATGATGAACCGATTGTTACTATTTCTTCAAGGGTTTCTACTCCCGAGGGTTACAAAAGTTTGCCAGCGGTCCAAAAATTTGGATTAGGTGACTCTAATGGAGTAGAAAACGATTATTATATTTCCGAATGGAATGTTATTAATGATTTAGGCGTCGCAATTCCTCTGGAATTATCTTATTTGAAAGCAAGCACTGTAGTAACATTTAGTGCAAAATTGGCGTTTGAAGGATTAAGCAATGGAACTGCTCCGAGAAGTGATTTATTACTTTTACAATTATTTCAAGATGATTTGATTGTAGGGCAAACACAAATTGTTGATGGTGACTTAATGAATATTACAATGATTTTACCCCCAACAGAACAACAACTTACATTTTCATTAGTATTAGATACTTTACCAGAATATCCTAACAGTGGTGATGATTTAACTTCAATTTCTTTGAGTAGAAGTTTTCAAACAGATTCTAGGGCTCCTATGGTTATGAATTCAAGTGTAGAACAATATGATCACAGAGAACCCAGTGCAACACAAGAATTATCTTTTGAAATTGCAGATAGGCCGATATTGCCGCCGTCTCTTACTTTGATGCTTTGGAGGGAGTGGGTGAATGATATGAATTACAATGATTATGCAGACCCTGAGGAATATGAACCATTCCCCCTTGTTGCCCCTGAAAACCTTACTCAAGTTCAAGGAAATTTCACATATACATTTAATGATTTACTTGGGGGTGATGGAGATCTAGTGACAGGATATTTGATTGGAGCAGATGCAGCAGGCAATATGTTGGAAATGGGCGGATCTTCTGCTCAAGATCAACAATTATTCACTTATCAATTGAAAGAAGATGGCTCGCCACTATTGGATGAGTCTAGTGCGGAATGGATTATTGAAGCAAATGATGTATTTAGACACCCTATGATTGATTATACACTAGTTTTCCCACTTTCAGAGCCCAATGGATTGAGCGACATTGATTTGATTTCATTAACTCTAGATGAAGATTCATTTGATGCGGATGATCTTTCAGAATCGTTAGAGATTCATTGGGATGGTTTAACGCGACAGTGTGTAACAGAATCTGATTATTTGACGATAGGAGTTTGTGATGTTTTTGCAGAAACGGGTTCTGTAAGCCCATATACTACAGATTTAGAATTTAGAGTTACATTTGCATTATCTTGGACTTTAGAAGATTTTGGGCAACTAAGGACTCCTGAAATTATTGTTTCCGATAGGGGTGGTAATGAAGACATTTCTACATATCCGAATTTGGGATGGAAATTTAATGCTGAGATTTGGATACCTTACGAATCGGTTCAGTTAGATTTTTCTTCAGGCAGCCATGAATATTGCCCTACAACTCAACAGACCACCAATTTACGTTGTGCTTGGGTTTATCCCGGAAGTGAAATTACAATTTCTGGGCAAGTCCAATTTTATTGGACAAGCGCTTTACCAACAGAAGATTTAGATATTGAAATTATTATTTCAGGGTTGCAACCCACACTTGCAACAGTTGAAAACGGTCATTTTAGTGTGACTCTTAATGCACCTCAAGCTAATGGCGGTTATGCTTTGTCTTGGGAATTGTTTGCATTACCCTTATCGAATATTGATCAAACAAGTCAAGCATCAGTTTCACTAGTTGTAGATAGTGAATCTCCTTCCATTGTTGAAGTTATTAAACCTAGAACTGATGTTGAACTGCAAATTGAAGATATGTACAATATTGAATTTGAAGCTACGTTTAAAGAAACTAGTATTAATTCAAGTAATATTCTATTGAATTGGAGAGTTGTTTATGATGACAACCCTTCAGTTGCTGTTGTTCAAGGAACTGATGATTTAGATGTTACCGCAACAGGTGGAACGGGAACTATGCGGGGTTCAATACAACTCGGAGCATTATTATTGGATTCACATTACAGCAAATCTTCATCTCTGCAATTATGGATTACTGGTACGGATATGGCAGGTAATCAGATTGATTCAGAAGATAATAGTGCCACAAATCCATTAGTGGAAGTTCCTATACATCATCGCCACGCTGTGCCAGTGATAAGCCCTTCAGATATACAGTACAATCCTGCAGCAGAACAAAATTCAGGTGAAGTTATTCAAATTACAATTATAACAAGAAATGAAGGGGATGCTCAAGGAGACATACTTTTTACGATTTATGAAATTTTACCAACTGGCGCAGCAAAAGAAATTGCTAGTAAAAATGAAACAATACCTTTAGGTTCACAACCTATGCAATTACGATATGAATGGGTGCCTAATATGGAAGGATTGCATCATATTAGAGTGGAATGGGGGGATGAATCAATTGATGGACCTTTTATCGATATTTTACCACCGAAAGCAACTGGATTAAATGCCGTTTTTGAAGGTACAAATCCCATATGATTGAAAATTTTTTCCAATTCTGAAACTTGATTTTCCAGAATTCCGCTTAGCAAC
>CAZMJH010000124.1:0-1969 GCA_964566595.1 uncultured Candidatus Poseidoniales archaeon | reverse complement strand
AGGATTAGTTGTAGCTGTATTGATCCTATTGCTTGTAGTTTTACGTAGAGGTAAAGGAGACTATTATGGTGAAGAATGGGTTGAATGGGAAGAAGAAAGTTATGATGCCCCCTCAAAAGTACCGCCTGTTTCAGATGTTGCACCTGCAACACCACCACCTCAACCTGTACCAGCAGCGGTCCCTCCACCTCAAGCACAACCAGAAACACGATACCAAACGGATGCATATGGGGCTGCTTATGAGGCAGCTAAAGAAGGCAGAGGAGAAGGATGGTGGGAAGATGAACATGGTCAATGGTGGCAACAATCAGATGATGGATCTTGGTGGCATCAATCTCCTGATGGTGAATGGCATAAATTGGAAGGTTATTGAGGCACTGATTATCCGATGATAATATGAGGCTTAGCCTAATCGCATAACAATGGCTCACAGTATTGTTACGTGATTTACTACAGGAGGATGAATGGTGAAAGATTGGCATGAATTGGGGAATGAGATTGTAAATTGGCTCAGAGAATATGCTAATAATAATCAAATTACTACTTTAGTAATTGGTGTTTCAGGAGGTATTGACTCTGCAGTAACCTCTACCTTATGTGCTAAAACTGGATTAAATACTATTGTTCTAAATATGCCAATTCATCAAAAGGAATCCCAATATGATCTTGCAAATAATCACATAGATTGGTTAAAATCTAATTGGGGAAATGTGGGAAATCATGTGATAGACCTTACGGGAACTTATGATTTTTTAAGTCAAAACGATTTAAAAAATCATAAACTTTCTGATTTAGTATTAGCAAATTCAAGAGCAAGGATTAGGATGACTACATTGTATGCTATTGCAGGCTCGAATAATGGGATTGTAGTCGGAACTGGGAATAAAGTTGAAGATTTTGGGGTTGGATTTTTTACCAAATATGGTGATGGAGGCGTTGATATTTCGCCAATTGCGGATTTGTATAAATCAGAAGTGTATGCATTAGCGGATGCATTAGGGATTATCCAAGAGATTCAAGATGCCGCCCCCACAGATGGACTATGGAATGATGGTAGGACAGATGAAGATCAAATGGGTGCAACATATGAAGAATTAGAATGGGCAATGGAGGAGATAGAAAATCCTTCTGAAACTGTGTGGACTAAAAGGCAAAGAGAAGTCATAGAGATATATCAGAGGTTACATAACATTAATTCTCACAAAATGAAATCAATTCCCGTCTTCAATATTAGCACTCCAGAGGAGGACTGATTGATGAATATTCCTTTGGAATTAGAGCAAATGTTAGCAGGAGAAAAAGGACCTACAAAACAAAAGGCTGCATGTTTAGTTATTGATTTAGCTTCAACAGCAGGAGCCACTGAATTCATTAACTGTTCTCATGCACATGTTAGTGGTGTGTCACCTCTTACAGGAGGGCATGGATTGCGTAGATTCTTAAAAGATATTTCCGGAGACGACAATGCCTTAGTCGAGATTCCAACAACATTGAATAGTGCTGGATGTGATAAAGAAAAAATGAAGGAGATGGATATCCAAACAAAAGATTTCCTTGAACAACAATTTGAAATTATACATTCATATTCAAAACTTGGAATTGATGCTACACTATCTTGCACACCATATGACAGGGCAATCGATATTGAGGGAATCGGATCTTGGGCAGAAAGCAATGCGGTCGCTTTCTCTAATTCTTATACTTCGCTTATTACAAATCGTGAGAGTGGTTTGTCAGCATTATCTACAGCACTTACAGGGTGGGCTCCAAAATGGGGTTTACATATCGAAGAGAATAGAGTGCCTAATATTCATGTTGTTGTTGATTGTAAACTTGAAAATATAGCAGATTGGAGTGTTCTTGGAGATTGGATTGGAAAGCAAATTCAACCGGAATGGAATTTACCTTGGGGCATTATGCCCTATATTACTGGTTTGCCAGAACAAGTTTCATTTGAAAAGAAAAAAGC
>CAZMJH010000123.1:0-4668 GCA_964566595.1 uncultured Candidatus Poseidoniales archaeon | reverse complement strand
AGAGATTCTAGTCTCGCTGGCTTAATTATTGTAACCACTTCAGGAAATAATTGTAAAATACCTTCATTTGAAGGTACTTGTGTGCCATTTTTCAAAACGGTTGATGTTGAGAATCTTGGAACAATGCCCACAGATATTGCATTCATGATGGTTTCAAATGATGTAGGTGAAATATTAAGTAATACGTTTGCCAATAAAGATCAAAATGATGCACGTTTAACTCTAGTTACAGACATGTACAATGATGGAACGGTGGATGTGAGGGTTCCATGCGGAGTTTTACCCGGGCAAACAGATGAATTGATAATTATGGGAGGGCATCATGATACTGTATATAATGGGCCAGGTGCCATAGACGATACAAGTGGCGTAGCAAATGTTTTAGAATTAGCAAGACAATTTAGTTTGTTATCAAATGAAATTGGCCCCTCTTATTATACCATTAAGTTCTGTGCTTGGGGTGGAGAAGAAGAAGGATTGCATGGTTCAAAAGCGTATGTAGATATGCATTCTATAGAATTATCAGAAATGCTTAGGCTATATGTTAATTTTGATATGCCCCATGTAGATATAGATTTAGAGAATAGAGGAAATAGCATTTCTTTTTATGGTAATGGTGTTGAGGATATTGAGCATATTTCCAATATCGTTGAGGTCTTCAAAATAAATCATCCAGAAATTTCTTCAAAATATTCTATGAGCCATAATCACCAAAACGATGATGAAATTGCTTGTAGCTCTGATCATTGTCCATTTGTTCAAAAAATCAATAAAGATATTGTCGGTAGTTATGGAGGAGGATCTTGGGAATACCATACATACCTGGACGACATGTCTCGTTTTAACGAAGAAAGTTTATTTGTAACAGGAACAATACTTGGCTCATATGTTAGATATCTTGGATGGGGTGAATTATAATTGACTGATCAAAAGTTTGTATTTGTACCATCAATTGTAACTATTGAAGGTAATATGGTGTGTTTGGGGATTTATTCTGAAGAACCGTTGGCACTAGATGTATTAAAAAATAAGCTTAGAGAAAATTGGTCTGCAGGTTATAAGGAAGCACAATTAGTCATGTGGCAACTTAATTCAGATGAATCAGAAGCCATTCCTTTGAAACATATGTATGCTAATGTTTGCCCAATTTGTGATGAAAGGACATTCTGGACTGACGCTGTTGAATTAAATGCATTGTGTTACTTGCCAACTTGTCAAGCATGGATAGAAAGTAGTGATGTTGAATCTGAAAAAGTTGATTGTGGATGGCCTCCAATTGGATACACTTCACAAGTTGATACTCTTGCTGATGCATTAACTGCATTGAGACTATATGGTGCAAAAATTAGAGCAACAACTACTGAAGATTCGGATATATTTACACATAGAACCCTTTTGGAAGAGTATGAAGAATCATTAAACAAAGACATCACATAGACGTTAATGGTATTATTCCTAAAGCATAACAACCCCTTTCAAGCAAACTTCGTGAGTATTCACTTACTTTAAAATAAAACTCATTTACTTCAGATTTTTTAATAATTTTACAATCTCGATAGAATGAGTTGTAGGCTGTTGCTAATTCCAACATATATGTGCAGAAATGATTAGGTTTATTTTCACTCAGACTTTTTTCTATTGCGTTTTCATATCTCATTAATAATCTTAAAAGTTTTGAAATTGAATTATTGAATTCAATTTTTGAAAGATCAATTTCATTTTCTTCATATCCTATATCATTTACTTTTTCTTTTATTGAACAAGATCTTGCATGAGAATACATAATGAATGGTGCAGAATCTGCATCAAATGATAATGCATCTTCCCATTTAAATGTGAATCCTTTTTCTGGTGAAACTTTCAAAATATTAAATCTGATTGCCGATGATGCCACAGCCTTTGCTATTTCCAAAGCATCTTTTTTATCCACATCATTTTTTCTCTCAGAAAGAATTTGCATAGCTATTTTTTCAGCTTCATGGATTAAATCATCCATAAATACAACATTTCCTTTTCGTGTTGACATTTTTCCTTCAGGTAATTTTATGAATGCATAAAATACAACTTCTGGTGAGTTTATATTTAATTCATTAAGTGCTATAGATACTTGTTTTGATTGCAATCGATGGTCTTCTCCAAGTACATTTATTAATTTATCAGATTTACTCCATTTCCATTGGTGATATGCTAGATCTCTAGTTGCATAAAGGCTTGAACCATCACCTCTTTGGAAAAAGAATTTGGTTGACTTTCCACTTACTCCTTTTTCACTAAGTTCTAAATAATTCGCACCATTTTCAGCCGTACCATATAGGGAGGATTTTTTCAGATCATCCATGATTTTACTAACTGATCCATCAATGATGAATTTAGATTCATTTGTAAATGAGTCATATTCAATTCCTAATTTTGATAGTGTTTCTAACATTCCATCTAATATTGGTTGAAATGCATCATTGAATAGATTTAGTGTTTCTATATCTCCTTCTTCTGATTTTTTAATTAGTTCAGATAATTCATCTTCTATTTTTTTATTTGAATTTCTTAGTGAATTTACTGCTTGATACCATCTGACTCTTATATGATCTTCTTTATTTTCCCACATAGGGTTTAATTCATCAATATCTTCCTTTTTTAGTATTTTTTCAACTTCATTCTTAGTTAAATTACTCATGGCCCATGCTAAAATTCCAACTTGTTTACCCATGTCATCAACATAATATTCAGCGACAACATCATTACCAAAATCTCGATGCAATCTAACCAATGCATCACCCAAGATAGCATTTCTTGCTCTTCCCACGTGAAATGGGCCATTTGGATTAGCAGATGTATGTTCAATTAAAATTTTACTTTTCACTTCATTGTTAAATAAATCAAATCCCTCAATGAATAATTTTTTTGCTAACCATTTTGGTTTCACATTAAAATTAATGTACCCATTTACAGCATTAACTTGAATATCTTCTTGTATGATTTTATTAATTTTTAGACTAATGTCTTCAGCGATTTTAATTGGTGTTTCATTTAGAATCTTTGCCAATGAAAAACAGGGAATGCAAGTATCACAAACATTAGTATCTCTTGGTTTTTGTATTAGGTATTCATAATCCTTGAAATTAAGATTATAGTCTTGAAAGATACTCTTCACTATAGGTTTAATTATTTCATTTAATTTTTTCATCCTATCAACTCACGTGGTATCTTAATAGTGCAGCTATGCCTCCAAAACCTCTATAGAGTGTCGCACCCTCTTCCGTATCGGTTGAAATTAATACAGTTTTTCCGGATGCTCTAGCTGCTAATTTAGACAATTCTTCAATTAATGTCTTTGAATCTTTTTCGGTTATATTATCTTCATTAGTGTCACATGATGGACATGGGGGGAGCGCATCTGTCCGATTAAGCGATTGTTCCCATGAATGATTGCATAAATTGCATTCTAATGAAACATTTTGTTTTCTTAAATTTTCAGATAATAGTAGTGTATTGACAGCACCTTGATCTAAGGCCTCTCTAACCATTTTTTCCCCATATGTTGCCTTTGGAAATGGTTTTATTACCTCCATAAGAAATTTATCCACCATTCTTCTTTCTGCATCTAATTCTATTTCTTCCATTACTGAGCCAGCATTTTCAACTAATTCTCTCAATCCACTTTCATTGCTATAGCCTACATCAAATCTTGTTGATACTATCTTTTTTTGAATCTCATGATGAAAATAATTTCCATTGACAACATAATCTTTTGTTGCACCTGGCCCTCCCACAATAATTCCTTTCATATCTGAAATTAAGGGCAACCAATAATTGCAAGCACGTTCCGCTGATTTCTTAAAAAAATTATGTGCTGCTTCTTCAATTAATCTTTCAAATCTTTGTGCAGATTGTCCTCCTCTTCCGTGCTTTGAGGGAACTTGTGAAGGTAAATATTCTTGAGCATGGATTTTTTTCCCACTTGCTAATCCATAGCATGATTCAGATCTATCAATGACAAAAAGTCCATAGGATGCTCTATCAATTAGCATTTCTTCTAATTGATCCAATTCAAATTTCGAATCACATCTATAGCGAACTGATTGTATTTCATCTGGAGGGTCATCAACGGTTACATTAATCATTCTAGTTTTATTATTGCCTACTATTATTGCACCAACGAATATTGCTAAACCTCTTTCTCCTGGGTTTTTGTAATTATTTAGTGTCGATAATGCTGATTCGATAGCACCTTGGACATTTTTTTTAGTGCTTTTAGACTTGATATTAGCTGCTTGCCCGTGTTCATTTTGTAATAATTGTCTAACATCAGATATTTGTCTGTCGGGAGGGAGATAAACAGTAACTAATTCTGTTCCAAACCCTTTCATTTTTCTTAGTTCTTCTAAATTAACTCTCAATTTAAGGCGTCTGCTTTGCTTTTCATCATCCTCGCTCACACTACGCCCTCAACAATGGTCATATAACTCCCCTTGTGAATATGTCGGCTACTATTGCAAGAATGTCTTAATTAGCAATTAGATGTGTAAATTACAGATAAAGCGATAGCCTCAAGCCGTGACCATACTAGCGAATATACATGCAGGACACAGTCGTCATCGCTCTGGGAGGAAGTCTTCTTTACAAAGAGTCAGCAGTTGAACTAGAATCCTGGAAAGTAGAATTGATTGA
>CAZMJH010000122.1:0-4690 GCA_964566595.1 uncultured Candidatus Poseidoniales archaeon | reverse complement strand
AGTACCCGGTGACCGTTTAGCGTTTGCCACGATTGGAACGGGTTCATTTCAAAGGATAGTGCGTTTAACGGGTAATGAAGAGTCTGAATTTCCAAGTAATCCTCGAGTGTTAATATTTGGAGCAAATTTATTGGGTACACGTTTAATATCGACTTATTTAGAAAAAGGTTGTAGGGTTACTGTAATTGAAGAAGATTTAGAATTAGCCAATAAATTAGCAGGTAGTGAGATTGGTAATAATCGTTTATTAGACATAATTAATGGTGAACACAGAGATGTAGATTTACTAAAAGATATAGACGTACAAACACATAATATTGCATTGGCTGCATTAGATGATGACCATGCTAGCATCGCTGCAGTGTTACTTGCTCAAGATATGGGTGTTGATAGAACTGGTTTAATATTGAATGATGCAAAATTAGTAACTGTCGTACATAGGATGGGGATCTCATATGCTGTTGCTAGAAGGAAGGTAGCCATAGATGCTATATTAACAAAAATACATAGTTATCTTCCAGGAGCATATAATATGCTTGAAAGTATACCAGATGTAGTTGGGATGAGTGTGCCTTTAATTGAAGGGCACAAATTCATCGGTAAAACTTTAGATCAATGTAAATTAAGTAAAGGTTGTAAAGTAGTTTTTATCCAAAGAACTCTTGAAAATAAGAAAACTATGACCTTATCAGCAGAATCAAATAAACAGTTACTTGCAAATGATAGATTACTTGTTTTTATGCCCACTGAACGTGTAAGTTCATTCGAGAAAAGCATGGGGGTTTAACCTTGCGTAAAGACGTAATAGGTCTAATAATCGGAATTACATTACTTGCAACATCTTTACCCATGATGGTGGCATTTTTATTAGGTTTAATTATAGATAATGACATACAGAATACAATAAGATCTTTTGGAATTCCATTATCTATTTCATTGATATTTGGATTCTTTTTGTTTAATAGAACAAAAAGTCAAGTAAACAGCCGTCATGTAAGGGATAGAGAAGCATTTGTTGCAGTTGCTTTAGCTTGGCCCGCAGTAGTTCTTATTGGTGCTTTACCCTATTGGTTAGGTGGTATGTTTTGGGGTCCATTTAATGATGCCCCTGGTGTTTTAGAATTAATTAGGGGATTTATCAATTCATGGTTTGAATCAATGTCTGGTTTTACTACAACCGGTGCTACTGTAATTTCTGAAAGATCAAGTCCAATATGTATGGGTGAGGCAGTTGCTTTTGATTGTATAAATTCACAATCAAAAGGACTTCTTCTCTGGAGAAGTTTAACACAATGGCTCGGAGGAATGGGAATTATAATGCTTGGAATGTTAATCCTTTCACGATTATTAGGTGGGGGGATGAATATTGCACGTGCAGAATTAACAGGACCAACTTATTCAAGAATAAGGCCTAGAATTCAAGAAACAGCATTAGTTCTTTGGGGGATTTACATCACATTTACTGTACTTGAAGGGCTAATTTTGTTTGGATTAGGCTTTCATCCGAATATTGATATGAATTTATTCGATGCTGTAAATCATGCATTAACTACTATGCCTAGTGGTGGTTTTGGAACTCATGACGCCAGTATTGGTTATTATGATAGTGTACTTGTTGAGGGAGTGATAACATTCTTTATGTTTCTTACAGGTATAAATTTTACTTTAATTTATTTTGCTATGATGCGAGATTGGGAAAAGTTATGGAGTGATGAAGAGTTTAAATTATATGGATTTGTAATGATTATAGCATCTTCGATTATGGCGTTAAGTTTAGTATTTACTTCAAAAATCGGTCTTGGTGATGCTTTTAGAAAAACTATTTTTCAGGCTGTTTCTATAGGCACCAGTACTGGTTATTCTAGTGCAGATTTTGCTGCATGGCCCGCATTTGCAACATTGATTTTACTGTTTTTAATGGTGGTTGGGGCAAGTGCAGGATCTACATCAGGTGGTTTGAAAATGCTTAGATTAAATTTAGCAATCAAAGCAGGTATGAGGGAACTTTCGAGAATATTCAATCCACATCAAATTAAGAAAATTAGGCACAATGGAGAAACTATTTCTGATGAACGACTTTGGAATATTTTTGGTGTCCTTATTCTTTGGGTTCTTCTTTTCATGGGAAGCTGTTTAATTGTTGCTTTGCTGGAAAGAGGGGAGAATTTTGATATGGAAACTATTATTTCAGTAGTTGCAGCATCATTAGGAAATACTGGCCCAGCGTTAGGTAGTTTTGGTCCAACAAATACTTGGGCTGAAATGCATTTTGGAACCTTAATTATGACTTCTATTTTGATGTGGATGGGTCGTTTAGAATTATTGACTGTATTGATCTTGATACATCCTCGCACATGGTCAGATGAAAAAACAGGTGAGTTTACCTTATTTAAAAGAGTGCGAAACGGTATCACCGATATTTTAAACAAATTTAGACGTTAAAATAACGTTGTTTGCCCATCTGGGGGATTTTCGTCAACTATATCTTCATCTTCTGTTGTTAAATCAACATTTTCTTTATTAAATGCATTTATATTTTCTTCGTATGTTTTAATTATTTGTTTAGTTGAAGAGTGATTTGTATTGAGATTGGTAAGTAATATATGTTCTGAAGAATCTAATTTATGACGATAACTTATTTTAAAATCTGATCCCCATGCCTCCATAATTTCGGTATTATGAAATGCTCTTAATATGGGAAATAAATCATTCCTAAATGTGGCATTATTTACGCCTAAGCCCTTAGAAATCTTTCTTATCAATTCCTTTTTTTGCCAACCGCCACCTCTCCACCTAAGAAAATCAGGATATTGGTATTTAATCCAACGTTCCGTGTTTATCTTACCAATAATCCCCGCACTTAGGGCAGAAATATTTGAACTCCAATACCAACTCCTGTATGCAAGATTATCATACATAATTGGGAGTAATGAATCTGCACATCCTAAATATTTGGCTGCCTTGGATATCACCTCATCTGAATTATGTATGTTTGGATTATTCCACGAAATCCATGCGATTAAATCACTTGGGGTTTTGTCTAAATTAAGCATTATTGATTGAGCTATTTTTGCATTTTTCGCCTTATACAATTTATCTAATCCAGGAAATAGTTCAAGTGTGCTGTCTCTAACACCTATGGATATTTGTTTATCTACATCTGAGAGTGTTATGTTCCCTTCGCTTTCCAATGCTAATGATTGTAAATCCTTGATCAATGCCCTAATATCGCCCTGATTGATGGATATTAATCGTTCTAGTGCAGGCACATCAATTGAGTATCCTTCAAGTTCTAATATTTTTTTAGTAATTTTTTTCATTTCTATATTTTTAACTCTTTTAAATCGTATAATTTTAAGATTTTTTTCAAAACGTGCTTTCCTTTCTTTCCAGCCTTTTCCAAAACCCCAAAATCTCATATCGTCATTGCATGCTAATATGAGTGGTTCCTGTGTATTTGGGAGTAATTTCAATAATTCTCCCTTTCCACCTGAATCTCCCTTTAAACGTTCACTAGGTGCTGTATCAGATGAGATATTATTGTTAATTTTCTTTTCACTACTTTTGTCAAGTCTTCCCGACATATGATCTACTTCATCTAATAATATTATTTTGCGTTCAGATACTTCTTCATAACTAAACAATGATTTGTTTACTGCACCGTATGTTGCTGCTTTCCTTATGGCTGCCGAATTTCTTTCCTCACTTGCATTTAATTCAATAATATCCCACTTTTTTTCCAATGCAATTGCTCTAGCAATTGTTGTTTTACCTACACCTGGAGGCCCTACTAAAAGTAAACCTCTTTTTTTCGGGATTCCTAATTCCCATTCCTCTATCCATCTTTTAATTTCCATTCTTGCTACAGCATTACCTACTAAATCTTCTTCTTTAGTAGGCCTATACTTTTCAGTCCAGTCATAATGTGACAATATCTGACTAGGCATCATACATTGCTAGACTCGATACTCTTTGAACATAATGTGAAATATTCAATATTCGCTGATGAAATGTAATAGATCTTTAATAGACATCCTTGTTTGTTTTTGTGTATCTCTCTCTCTTATTGTAATTGTATTATCCTCAAGTGACTGATGATCTATTGTGATGGCATAAGGGACACCAATTTCATCTCCTCGTGCATATCTTCTTCCTATTGATTTGGAACCATCATAATTCACATTGATACCTTTGATTTTACGTATTGATGAAATGAGTTCTTGTGATAACTCTTCCATTCCATCTTTTTCATAAAGAGGATATACTGAAAAATCTAAGGGAGATATATTCCTTTTCAAACTCAAAATAGTATATGTTTCACCATCTTCTTTTTTTATTTCATTATGTGAATGTTCTAAGATATGCCAAATTATTCTATCTATTCCAAACGCAGGTTCAACAACGTGAGGTATGAACCATTCTCCCCGTTCTATAGATTTTATATTTTTCAATTCAACCATATTTTCATCTATCATTACATCTCCTTCATCAATTTTTAATTTAAATGGGAAATCATTTGGCAACAATTCCAAATTTTCAAGTGCATTAGAAACTAATTGACTTTTTTCTTTAAAATGTGGGCCTACAATTGATTGAATTGGTGCAAATATTGTTTTTTCTACAACCACTTCTTTTTCAAATTCCCTCCATGCTCTTAATTCATTAGATTTTGTCATTGCATCATGAGCTT
>CAZMJH010000121.1:0-4702 GCA_964566595.1 uncultured Candidatus Poseidoniales archaeon | reverse complement strand
ATCTTTTAAGATTTGAACGCGAAATCTCATCCTCTGGAGATTCTCTTATAGCCATATGAAGTAATTTCTTAGCTGCTTCAAAATCTCCTTTAGATTCCAACAATACTGCTTTGGCATTGAGAACTGAAGTAACGGGTCCATCTCGCTCTAATAATGCATCAAATACCACCATTGCTTTGTCATACCATGCAGCACGATGTAATGCAATACCAAGATTATATAGTATTTCAGATGGTTGGCCTTCAGACTGAGCAGCTTGCCTTAATGCAAAAATTGCTGCTTCGAATTGACCTTCAACTAATGCCTTTTGAACTCCATCTCCTGATTCAAATGTCTCGATTGCTCTTTGTAATAATGCCAAACCATAATTGTTCAAGGCAGCCGCACCCCCAAAACCTGAATTAGCAACTGTATGAAATTCTTGTGCGGCAAGTTCCCAATTTGATGATGCCATTGCCAAAAAACCTTCTTGAACTTTTTCTAATAGTATAGGATCTCTTAATCCATCTACTGCTAAAGCTTTAATTGGGTGAAGTTCAGGTTCTGCTGCGGCTTCCATTTCAACAGGATTAAAAATATCCCCTGAAGAGGAATATTCCACTAGATTATCTAAATCAACTTCGACTTCAGTCGTCAATGTATCATCACTAAAATCATGTATAATCACATCCTCTTCATGAGCTTCTATACCTTCAATAAATGTTTCAGATGCAATTTCTGATGCTTCAATAAGTTCTGGAACCGAGGGCAAAGAGATAGGTTCTACTACCGATTCATTACTTATTTCCTCTTCATGATATACATCAGGCAATATAGGAGCTGTTGGTGTATTTCGTGGTTCGTCAATAATTGGTTCTGAATCCTTTTCATTTACATCATCAATTTCCTCAAGTTCACTTGTAATTTCAGTAATTTCTGATGGTTGTTCATATTCATGTTCACTTGCAGTAAATGGCAATGAATGGCTCCCTACTCCAAAAGGTAATGTTGATTTCATAGTCACTGAATCTCCCCCCATCCCAAAAGGCAATGTCGTTGAAGGTATCTCGTCAATTTCTTCTTCATCTTTAATCTCAGGGATTATATCAGAACTTGTTTCAATAAATGAATCCATTCCGGGTATAGTTGCATCAGTTTCATTTTCATCAGCACCATCTGATGTGACCGTTTGAAAAACATGACTGCCACAACCTGGACAAATGTCACCTGACAAAAATGTCAGCCCACATACTGTGCATTCACGCATCTTCTCAAGCAATCCAACAACTAGTACCACTTAGATACTACGCTAGAATGTTAACCTGAAACATACAGAATGTTATAAAATAAAATCATAAATATTGTTCCCACAATGCAAGTAATTAACATTACAGGAGTTCCCACTCTTGCCCATTCTTTGGTAGTAATTGGTCTTGGTCCACGCTCACTTATAGCTACTGTCATGACATTTGCAGAAGAGCCAATTGGTGTAGCATTTCCACCAAATCCTGCACCCATAGCTAATGCCCAAAAGAGTGGTGCAGGATCTGCATTAAATTCTGTACTAAGTTGAAGAATTACAGGTATCATTGCTGCAGCAAAAGGAATATTATCCACTATTGCTGATGCACCTGCGGATACCCAAATTACAGCAATTGCAAGATACAATTCATTTCCTCCACTTAAATTCCAAACCCAGTTTGCTAATTTGGTTAACCATCCGACTTCTGCAATAGAGCCAACTAGAATGAAAAGTCCTACGAAAAATAACAACGCTTGCCATTCAACTTTTCCCATTACTTCATTTAAGAATCCTTCCTGATGCTCATGATCAGGGTTTCTATGAGCCAATGTCAATGCAATTCCTGCACCTGCTAATGACACTGAATGTATTGCTATTTCAATTCCTGCCACATATTTTAATGGTTCATGAAGCATAAATCCTAATACTGTAAATCCTAAAACAATTAACGTCACTTTCATTAGTTTCAAATCTTCAATTACGTCCCATTCATCTTGTTCTAAAATGGATTGGACATGCGGAGATTTCTCAGTTCTCCATTCACGATAATAATAACGCATATATCCAAGAGTAATTAACCATGCAAAAAAGGTCATTATTCCTAAATGCACTAAAAAACCATTGAAACCAAAACCCTCAATTCCTTCTCTTGATGTTGCTGCAGCAATCATAACATTAGGGGGGTCTCCTACCATTGAAGCAACACCGCCTGTATCTGATAATATCGCTTCAGCCAATAAAGGAGGTATTGGATTTATTTCTAATTTTTGACACATCCTTAATGTGATTGGAGCAATAATGATGATGGCTGTGACATTATCAATAATTAAAGAAACCAAAGTGGTAAAAGTACCTAAATAGACTATTAACATCCATGGATCTCCCTTTGATAATTTTGTTGCTTTAATTGCAAGAAACTCGAAAAATCCAGATATTTCTAATAATGCTGCAAAAATCATCATCCCCAACAATAATCCAATTACTTCAAATTCAATCCAACTTAACATCAAATGCTCTAGATTATGAAAATGTTCAGCATGTACGGCGCTATCAAAAGCTCCACTGTAATGCCCATAAAGCATTACTAAAATACAACCCAACCATGCTGCAAGAGTACGATGAAGTTTTTCTGAAAGAATTAAGATAAAACTAATACAGAATATTATCAGTATTACATGACTAGAGTCCATGATGAAGCGGCGAAGACTTCACTTAAAAGGGTTTTATTCTTCCTCACTACTTTCCTTCGAACTAAGTAAATCCTCTGTTTCAGGAGGCACCATGGAAATAAATGAAGATTCAGGTAATTCTGGAGACTCTTTTGGTAAAATTACATCTATTATGCTAGTATCATCAATATCCTTAGAATCCTCTTCTGCAGCAATCTTTTCTTCCTGTTTTATTGTACTTAGATGAAATTCTTCATCTAATGTTTTCAATGCCTTTCTTGCTACAGCACCAGACAATAATCCACTTCTTTCTGCCTCTCGGATTGTTGTCATTTGATCCATCAATAATTCTCTTCTAGCAGATTCAAGTCTTTGAGAATGTATTTTACTATCTAATGCGTGATGGCGCATATCACTTTCAGCAAGTTGAAGTCTATTTATGTAAATCAAATCCATTTGATCTCTATCTTCATTGGAAAGTAAACCTGATTTATACATTCTTTCTATTGATTCAAGTGCAACTCTAGCTCCCATAGATTCTGCCAATGATACTTCATACGCTTGCTCGGTTTCTTTACGAATTCCTCCAATTCCTAAACTTGACATCAATGGCTTTATTGTAATTCCTTGAACAATTAATGTCCAAAGAACTATGCTGAAACTCATCACCAACAGTTGACCATATAACTCTGAATTAAATAAAGTTCCATTTGTTTCATGAAGCGTCATATTTGAAATTAATAATAACAAAGCTATAGGAATAGATCCTCTTAATCCTGACCAATAAATTACGTGTTTCCAATTTTTAGGGATTGGATAATTATTATTTATATTACTTAATCCAACCAATGGATATATCACTAATCTTGCTACTAATGTTGCTAAAATTGCAAAACCTGCCAATTTTAATTCTGTAAATGTCAATTCGAGTGAAATTTGGATTTCATAACCAATAAGTAAGAATAATACACTGTTGATTAAAAAAGTAATGATCTCCCAGAAATGGTGCAAGCCTACTCTTGCTGTTGCACTCATCCCAAATCTACTTCCTTGGTTCCCTACTAGCAACCCTCCAATAACTGTTGCAATAACTCCACTCCCATGTAACAATTCAGCCACAAGGAATGTGCCAAAAGCAAGTGCTACAGTCATTGAAATCTCAACTAAATAATCGCTAGTTTTCCCGAGCACCCAATTTGTGACCACTCCACAAACAAAACCAACTAAAATTCCAATAATCATCACCATTAAAAATTTAGCAATTCCACTTAATAATAATTCAGAACTTGAAAGAATATTTCCACCAGCAGTTTCCAACACTGCGTAAAGAATTATGTTGAATAATACTACAGCAGTACCGTCATTAAACAATGATTCTCCTTCCACCAATATGGTTAATCTTTTTGGAGCACCCATTGTTTTGAATAAAGCTAATACAGAAACAGGATCCGTTGCTGCAAGTATACTTCCTAAAAGCAAACCATAAAGCAAACCATGTTCCTCATTAGGCCAAACCAATTGCCATGTGATTACGCCAATTATTATTGAAGAAAGGAATACACCGGGTATTGCAAATAACGTAATTGAACGCCAATTTTTGAAAAGTTTTTCAAGATCCATAGTTGCAGCACCATGAAATAATAGAGGAGGCAACATCAAGTAAAGAATAACCTCGGCAGAAAGAATTCCTTGAAAGGTACTACTTGCAGGCAACCATGGTCCAATCAATCCAATAATTAACCCCACAATAACTAAGGCAATAGAATATGGAAGTCTAACCCAACGCACTAACATAGCAACTACAATTGCCAAGATCAATGCACCCAACAATCCAGGCACCCATGCTGGTGCTATAACTGACATAAACTACGCTAATTGATTAAGTCTATCAAATAAATGTAAAAAAATTAGTTTTCCTTTAAAAAAACAGCCACATTTCCTTTTTGACTAATCAACTGAGATTCGGTTTTTGTTGCTAATTCATTCCAAAAACTCCTCCGTGAAGATGCATCTAAAACTCCCTTATTTGCTT
>CAZMJH010000120.1:0-4770 GCA_964566595.1 uncultured Candidatus Poseidoniales archaeon | reverse complement strand
TCTACGATTTTTTTGATGATTTTAATTTGGTTTGTCTTCTTTACTAATAATGATATGGAGGAAGATGGCCTTTCATCTATTGTTAATTTTGAAATGCCCAAATTATTTGGTGAGGGTAGCGCTAAAAAGGGTTTTTTTAAAAAAAAGGGATTTATAGATGAAAGTGAAAATGTTAAATCTTTACGGGGAGAAATGCTTGGAAAAAAACAGGTTGTTTCCTCTTTGGAACAGGAATTAGGTGATGTTCAAGATATACGGTTTGCAAGAGAGGTTGCTCGAAAGGGTTTAGAGGATAAGCGTGTTAAATGTATGAATATGGTTGATGAAGTATTAGAATTACAAGATAAATTGGGGATTCCCCCTGACGAGTCTTTTGATGATAATATCGAAAATATGGATTCTGCAACTTTGGATTTACGTATGACTGAATTATCACATGTTTTACGATTATTGCGTAGGGAAGTAGATCATCAAGATGCTGAAAAAATGAAAGAACGGTTGCGTAGAAAACAAGATGAAGTTGTAGAAAAACGTATATTACAAGAAAAAGAACGGTTGGAATTAGAAGAAAATATTCTTAAAGATAAATTAAAGAAGATGAAGGATGAAGAGGCTTTGATATATAATATTGAAAATGCAAAAAATATAGAGGAATTGGAAAGTATTGAAATTACAACAAAAGATGAAAAAGAATTGGAAAAATTAAATAAATTAGTTGAGGAAAGTCGTATTCGAATTTTAAAAGAAGAAAAAGATTTGGCTGAGTTAGAAAAATTCGAAGAATTAAATGAATTAATATATACTGCAGAAAGTGTTAGTGAATTAGAATTAATAAAAATTGAAGGGGTAAATACAAAACAAGAGGGGGATTTGAAAACATCTTTTGAGGAGAGGCATAAATTATTAACGGGAAGGGAAACTTTAGCTAAACAATTAAAACGATATGAAGAATTGATTGAGGAAATTGAGAATTTTGAAAGTCTTGAGGATTTTGATAAATTGGTTATAAGTGGTGTTAATCAGCGGCAAGAACGGGAAATTGAACAAATAAAGAAAATGAGAAGGATGATTGTTGCAAATAAAATGTTTGAAGAAATAATATTGAATGCGGGTAGTGTTGAAGAGTTAAATGAACTTATTATTACTGGTGTTAGTGAAGAAAATGAGTTTGAATTAATTAAATTAAGAAATGAGAGAATAAATGATATTGAAGAAGAAGTTCAAAGTGCAGTGGTAGAGAAATATTCTAATTTAATTTCGGATGCAACTGGTGTTTTAGAATTGGATAGTTTGATTTTTGAAGATGTAGAAGGAGAAAAATTAGATATGTTAAATGAGTTGCGAGATGCTCAAAGAGCATCTTTGGTTGCAAAAATAAGAGATGAAGAATATAGAATCAACTACCAAAAATTAAGAGATGAAATTAAATCTATTGAAGAAATTGAAGAATTATTGGGATTTGAAATCCATAGTGTGGGTGAAGAATATACTATTGAATTAGAAAAAATTCGCCTGGGACGGTTTGAGTTTTTAGAAGAGCAAGAACGATTAAGAATTGAGAAGATTGAATTAGAAAAATATAATTCTTTGAGGGGAGAAATTCAACATGCGAAAACATCTGAAGAAATTGAAGGGATAATAATTGAAGATGTAAATGAAGATCAAGAGGATGAATTAACTAACCTTAAAGATGAAATGTTTGTGATATTAAAAGAAGAAGAATCTATCCGAATTCATGTTGAAAATGCATTAACTACAGAACCTTTAGAACCGATTGAATATAATGGGGAATTAGAAAATGTATTTTTAACTCGTTTTGGGGGTTTTGGGGCAAAAATTGGTGATGTTCAAATTAGTCTTATCTGGGAAAATAATAATGACTTAGATTTAATTGTAAGAACGCCGAATGATGAATTGATTCATCGTACACGAAAAACATCTAGTTGTAATGGTGTTTTAGATCTTGAAATGAATATGAAGCCTGAGTCTAAAGCCCCCCTTGAAAATATTGTATGGGAAGGAATCAGTGCAGAGGGTGGGAAATATGATGTGTTTGTTTGGCATAGGAAAAGACATGGTATGTTGCGGGGGAAAGATCCCACTAAATTCACTATAAGGGTTGCTAATGGTTCTAATGAAGTGGTTTTTTTGGGTGGCCAAACCTCTTTTGGTGATCCAATGAAATTTATATCTAATATTGATGTAAGTAACTTAGATGTTCGTGCTAAAGAAATTCAAGCAAAAGAGGGTGAATATTTAGCTGCAAAAGAAAAAATTGAGAATGTTGAAAGTGTTGAAGAATTGGAGGGTATATTAATTGATCAATTATCAAGGGTACGATATAATGAATTGTTTACTTTTAAAGAAGAAAGAAAGGTTTTATTGGAAAGGAAAGAAGAAGAGGATCGCATTTTAAGTGAAAATAAACACGCTGAAGAGTTAATTGAGCAAATTAACAACGGAAATTTGGATGATTTGAATAAATTATCAATTGAGGGTGTGAATGAAGAAAAGGTTGTTTTCTTGGAAGAATTGTTAAAAGATAAAATTTCTGATTTAGAAATGGAAGCAGAACGTAAAAGAAGGGTGGGTGTGGCTAATGATAGGATGTTGGGCGCACTTAGTGAAGCAGAAAAAATTGGCCCACTTGATATGATTGAAGAAGAAGAAAGAAGAGATAAAGACTTTGATAAAAGGTTGCATAAAGCGGGGGCGGGTGATGGAGATTTGAGAATTTCTCTTATTTGGGATAATTTTAATGATTTAGATTTAATTGTAACTACCCCTGAAAAAGAAATATTACATAGTGGAAATAGAGAAACTAGTTGTTATGGAATGTTAGATGTTGATATGAATTTTAAACCTGAGTCAAGGGCCCCAGTAGAAAATGTGTTTTGGGGAGAGGGGAAAGCAAAGGCTGGTGAATACAAAGTTTTTGTTCATCATTTCAAAAAACATAACAAACGTAAAACACAAGATCCTACTGAATTTAGGTTACAAATGAAAGTTGGTGATAGAAGGGGTGAATTCATGGGTCAACTATCAAGTGGTGATCCTGTGGTGTTTGTTGGAACTATGAATTATAATAAAAAATAATTTGAGGGGGGATAATGGCTCCTGGGATTCTTGAAATTGCAAAAGCAAAGGATGAAGAAGAAGATTATTTAGAAATTGAAATTTACAAAGATATGGAATTTTGGAAGGGAGTAGGAACACCTGCAATTATTCCTATTATTGTTGGGATCTTCTTTTTGTTTGTAGATACTATGGAAGGAATTGCTTGGTGCCTTTTTTCTATTACTTGTCTTTGGCCATTAATTGGAATTGGATTAGCATTATATGCACAAATAAATGATAAGAGGAATTACTCTATTGGTGCTTATATATCAGCAATTTTGGGTATAATAATAGGTATTGTATTGGTTGTTTGGATTGCAAATGTGATTGGTGCTGCTTGGGCGTCGGGATATGGTTAAAATTTACTTTAATGTGTATGAAAACCTTTGAGTTCCTTTTCCTTTTGATTTTTTACCTAAAAATTCAATCTCACCAATTTCTGAAATATTTTTTACGTGTGTTCCTGCGCAGGGGCATAAATCTAAATTGTCTCCAATGATAACCACTCTTAAATTTTCCACATGTGAAGGTACAAGATCCATGTTTGTTCTTTCAGGGGGCATTATTTCATTAATTTCTAATCTTGACATTGTTTTAATTTTGAGTTTGGCCCCTTTATTTATAATTCTGTTTGTTTCATTAATTAATTCATTTAACATTTCGTCATCAAAATTAATCGGATTAAAATCGACTCTACTCCTATTGTGGTGAATTTGGTTACCTACTGTTCTAACACCATCAAATAATTCATATGCAACACTTGAAAGTAAATGTTGGGCTGTATGCATTCTCATATGTGCATATCTTCTTCTCCAATCTATTTCTCCTTTAATTGTATCACCAACATTTAGTTGGTGATCTTGTTCAACAAAATGAGTGATTTGTTCTCTTCCCCTAACTTCTAAAACATTTATTGGTTTTTCATTTTTATAAATTGTTCCTTGGTCCCATTCCTGACCCCCACCTATGGGGTAAAATAGTGTTTTATCAAATATAATTTCATTTTCATTTATGTTGGTAATTTTAGCATTAAATTCTTTCAAATAGCAAGATTCTATGGAATCCATGTATAATTTTTGAGTTGGCATTGTTGGGTGTTGGGGGGTTATTATTGAAAAATAATATGTTTTGAAGGGTAAGATTTAGTATTGGGAATTTATAGTAAAAATAATGGCAAATTGGTGGATTGAGGGGGTTGGTATACTTGCGGGAATTTTAGGTATTGTGGCTTGGTTTCCACAATTGAAGAAAATTTGGATTGAAAAAAGTGCTGAAGGAATTAGTTTGTTGGCGTTTATTATAATTTTAATTGCTCTAACTTTATGGTTTATTTATGGATATATGATTGGTTCTCCTGCGTTAATGATTGGTAATGGAGCGGCATGGATTTTAATTTGTTTTGTTATTATTGGTAGTTGGAAAGTTCAAAATAAATAGGGAAAAGAAGTTCCGCACTGAAAAGGTTTCGTAAAATATAAAACACATCAATAATCAATATATTATCTAATTCCTACGGGAAGCATTCAAGAACGGTATAGTGCCGATTGTGTGTGATTGTGATGGGTCCCGACACACCAGACCGTGCTTCTCTTGAGAATATGTTGATGGAATATTCCAACAAACAGTTGGTTGAAGAAGTTTTAGTTGCATGGG
>CAZMJH010000119.1:3065-4777 GCA_964566595.1 uncultured Candidatus Poseidoniales archaeon | reverse complement strand
TTACTTGATATGTAATTAACCAAACAATCGTTCTAATGCCTGATTAATATTTTCCCCATCTCCATTATTAGAGGATTTATGTTGATTTATATTCCATGCCATTATTCCATTTGGTTGTATGATAAAGTATGAGGGAGTACCGGTTACTTCCCAATCATACATGATTGATTGATTTCGATCATCAATATATGGAAATTCATGAGGATCTCCGGGTCTTTCATTGCAATTTTTGTTATAATAACAACCGACATAGTCATTCTTTTCCTGAAATGCAACAACCTCTTCGGGAGTCGCATTGAAATTATTATTGCTAGAAAAATTAACAGCTAACACCATGAACTGAGTTTTATTGTTGTAAGTAGATGCCCATTCGGATAAATCATCGCCAGCATTCCAGCAGTGAGAACAATCAGTAGAAACAAAAATTAGAGTAATCCATTTTGAATTATTATTTTCAGTAGAATTCCAAGTTTCATTAATTAATGAATAAAGTTCAAAATCTTCCCAATTATTGGCATCATAATAATGGATTAAAGCTTGAAAATTAGGAACATGCATTCCTTCGTAAATTCCAGTATTATTTTCTTCATTTTCAGTATTATTTTCTTCATTTTCAGTATTATTCTCATTAGATAAGTTATTCTCTTCTATTTCATTATTGTTATCAAATAAACTTATTTCTCCATTTTCACTTTGTTCATCAATTGTACAACTTTCTTCATTTTCAGTATTTTCTTCTCCGGGAGCACAACCCATGAATTCTTCATCATTTTCTTCCCCATTAAAAGGCATTGTACACCCTGCTGTACAGATTATAAAAATCGAAATCAAACTAAAAAGGAGGTTTTGTCGCAAAATTACCACAGATTCATAACGACCAATGTCTAAACTTATTTCAATACTTCATAATTATAATTCATTTTTTTAATAATTTTTTAATAAATAATGATATGAATGGAACCTCATTTCGGGCTGTGGACGGAACGATAGGTAGCGACGGTATTGATGTTGCGAATGAGAATTATGATGATGTTCCAGATTACAATAATGATCAACAACTCAGTGGTGAAGAATTACATACACATTTTGATTCAGATAATGATGGAATTGTAACTCCTAAAGAATTTGTTGATAAAATAGAAGATAAAGTCGATAAGGAAATAGAAACTATACGTAATAGACGTTTAACTAAAAAAAGACGAAGATTACTTTCAGGAGTAGAAGATTATACATTACTATTTGGAATTACTTTTACAGTGATATATTTTAGTGTTTTATTATCAATGAGTAGTGGGATTTTTGGAGATTCAACAGAAATGGATCATACGTTATCTGAAACTTTTTTGGATACAGGAGAGGTATGTGATGTAATAGAAGATGCACCTTGGTTGAATATTTATTCAGATAATGATCGTCAAGTAATGGTAATTGAAGCATATAATTTGAATTCTTCAACACTATATGAATTGCAATGGGAAAGAACAACTATTGAAGAAGGGATATTAGGTTCGGGTGAAATTACAGAATTTGATGTACAATTTAATATGACCAGAAAGGCAGAGATACCTTTTGGTAAAGATTGGCATGTAGGAGAATATAAATTTATAGCAGAATTATATGAAGCCGAAACTTCAATTGAATTTCGGGTTGTTGATGATAATGAAACATCAGGTAATGAAACATCAGGTAATGAAACATCAGGTAATGAAACA
>CAZMJH010000119.1:0-2965 GCA_964566595.1 uncultured Candidatus Poseidoniales archaeon | reverse complement strand
TAATGAAACATCAGGTAATGAAACATCAGGTAATGAAACATCAGGTAATGAAACAAATAATAATACTTCAATTGATGTTAGTGGTCAAGTCATTGGTCCGACACTTGAAAAAATTCATTATTCTAATGAGACAATTAAAGTTGCTGAAGATGATGTAATTTTTGAATTATCTATGGAAGCAGGATCGTGGGATTGGTTTCCAGGAATAGATACAGATCCTTGGCTTTCTTCAAAAGTAACAGATGCGGGTGCGAGAGTATGTTGGGGAACTCAAGATCTTGGAAATTGGGCATGGGGTTTGATGGGTGCCGAATTAGGAGGAGGTAGGGAAACAGCAATGCTTACAGGGGGTTCTGCAGGAATACCAGCTTGGTGGATGGCTTTTGTTTCTCTTTCATTATCTGTTCTCACTTTGTTTATTCTTTATCCATTAATATACAAGGTATATCATCAAGAAGCAGATGATAAATTAACAAATGAACAAATTGAAAGAGTTGTAAGACATACTTTGAAACGTTGTTCTAAAAAGATGAAAATAAAGATTGAATGGGATATTTTTAGATTTAAGGTACGTGAATTATCAATAGATGTACTTGTTGCTTATAGGACAACTGATTCTACAATCGCATCAAAAATAGATGTAAGGGCTGAAATTTTAAAAGAAATACTTGATGAATTTGGTATTTTCCGAGTTTTTAAACCAGTATTACTTGTTGTAAAACCAGTAGGTGAAATCACAGGAGTAGATTTTGAACATTTAACTCGTGGAGGACTTGAAAATGTCACACCAGATGTTATTGACTCTGAACAATTAGTAGAAGATTATACTAATTTCTTCAAAGATTTACATGATTTAAGTAGAATTGAAGATGTAATACGTGATTCATTGCATAATTTCTTTACATTAAGAAATATGAAGGATAGAGGTACAGCAGTTCTTTCTGATGATCATGCGGTATTTGTACGTGTAATTTATCGCCCAAACCAGAGATTTGCATTTTTTAGATTTAAACAAAGTTCAATAAATATCGAAGATCAACTTCGAGAACAATTGGAAAGAGAATTAGGAACACAATTATCAAATAGAGAATTAATAATAAGTGCAAGAAACGAAATTGCAACACTTTCAGATAGATCACATGCAGGACGAATTGAAACAAGTGAAGGAACTAAAGATAGAGTTGCAGCGGTTGCTAGACAAGATGGTTTTGCAGGTAGAGTATTACAAACGAAATTTTTTGGAGATATGCTTTCAACAGTAGAATATACAGCGCAAGAAAAAAGAGAATTCATCAATAAATGGGGTTTTTGGGGATTAATTGTCTTTGTTTGGATTCCATTTATGGCATCAGGAGTATTAGTGGGAGCAGTACTAGGAATGTTATCAAGAATGAAATTTGATAGGGTGTTATGGGCTACTTTAATTGGAGGTTCAGCAGCATCTATTACATGGGCTTATACTGCAGAAGGAATTGTAACATTTATGCACAAATTTAGACTTGAAGCAATAATACCAATTGCAATTATTGTGTTTGTTGGAATGGCAGTATTGCATCTTAGATCGACAAAATCCAGACGTCAAACAGAATTATTTGAAGATACAATGGTGGAACTATTCAAATCGGATATTGAATCAAAATATGGTTCTTGATTATTTACTTCTTTTTGCATTTTTGGGCCTAAATACAGTTACAACATCTTTTTTTGTTTCAATGTAAGGCCCACCTATTAAATCGATACAGTAGGGTATAGCAGAAAAAATTTCATCAATAGTTTCTCGAATTGCTTTTGGTTGACCTGGAAGATTAATTATTAGCGAATGGCCACGTATTACACCCATTTGCCTACTTAAAATTGCAGTTGGTACATATTTTAATGAAATTGCCCTCATTAATTCTCCAAACCCAGGTAATTCACGTTCTGCAATTGCTATTGTTGCATCAGGAGTAACATCTCTAATCGCAGGACCTGTACCCCCTGTAGTTATGACCAATGAACATTTTATTTCATCTGTAAGATATATTAGTGCATCTTCAATTTGGTTTTGTTCATCAGGAATAATCATTGAATGAGTGGTCCAATGTGATTCCATTATTTCTAAAAAAAACTCAATTAATTTAGGCCCTCCCTCATCAAGATATTCACCTTTAGATGCTCGATCAGAAACAGTGACAACACCTATGTTTATATGGTCGCCAATACTATTTTGAGTACCCCCCGTTTTAGTTTGAATATTCATAATATTCACCAATTATTTCGGTTCTGTCTTTTCACTTGTTTCAAAAACCATATCATCAAGTTGAATCCCTTCTTCATCATTTACTTCTTCCTCTTCACATTGTACATTTTCCTCTTGTTTCATTGCATTTTTTACCCGTTCATATGTTTTTTTAATTGGTACTAAATGAACTAACGGATCTCCAATACGAATTAATGGAATTGTAGCCACACTCACAATTAATCCTTTGCATGGAGCATATATGTCATCCACTTTACTACCAAAAGGATCAGTGATGTGAGCGATTAACTGACCCTCTTCAACTAAGTCACCAACCTCTATTAAATTGTGAAGTAATCCCCCAGAAGTGGCTCTAATCCATCTTGATTTTCTAACTAAAACTCGATAATTTGGTTCTGATTTTTCACCGTTAATCATGCTTAAATGTTTAAGGACATTTAATATTCCAATTAACCCCTCTTTTACATTTTCAATTTGAAATGAATTTGAAGAACCGGTTTCAAGTAAAATTGAGGGACATCCAGCATTAGTTGCTTCTCTACGAATTGTTCCTTCTGAACCAATAGAATGTAAAACAATATTTGTACCGAAAGCCCTAGCTAAATTTTTGCATTTTTTATTGTCGAAATTAGTTCTTATATGCGGTAAGTTAATTCTTGTTCCTGGTGCAGTATGAATATCTATCAAATAATCTGCTTTGTGAATTAGAGATGAAAATAATGCATG
>CAZMJH010000118.1:0-4807 GCA_964566595.1 uncultured Candidatus Poseidoniales archaeon | reverse complement strand
GAAGCTGAAAATGATACTTCTCCTGAAAACTTAACACCAGGTACGTTTCCAAAAGAGCGTGACAATCTTACACTAGAATTAACTTGGTTTATTGTGCCTACTATATTGGTATTATATCTCACTTTTATAGCATGGCAATCAATGATTTCAGTATGGGTGGATCCATATGAAAATGAAGATAATGCATTTGACATTACAATTGAAGCCTACCAGTGGGGTTGGAATTTTTATTATCATGATGAATTATTGATTGTGAATGAAACGGGCAATCTTACTACATATACAACTCCAACGGGCACTCAAATTGTAGACGGTGCGATGGGGATTGATGGGAATTTATATTTGCCCTGTAATCGAGCAATTAAGGCAAAAATAGTTACTCTTGATGATGGAGGAGAAATGCCTGTATTGCATGCACCATTCATTCCTGAATGGGCAATAAAAGAAGACGCCGTACCCGGCATAGAAACTCACATGGCTTTTACGCCTCAGGAAACAGGAACTTTTGATTTGTTTTGTGCGGAATATTGTGGTCAACAGCATTCAAAAATGTTAGCAAAGGTACACGTTGTAGGTGCTTGTAATTAAAGGAAATGATACTTATGAATAAAAATAAAATCCGAGTTTATACTCTTTTATTTGTTGTATTAGTTGCTTTGGCTGCAACACCTCAAATTACTTCTTATCCGACAGGAATTGGTGCACAAGGAAATCCTGGATGTACTTGCCATACGGGAGGAGCGGGCACCACTACAGTAACTGTAGATGGAATGCCAAATTCATTTGTTGGCGGCCAAACTTATGATTTAACACTTTCAATTTCAAATTCCGATATTGAAGGTGCATCGTTAACTGACAATATGGGAGGATTCAGGATTTTTGCAACGGCTGGTACTTTTGCAAGTGGTGGAAATTTCACAGATTTGGTAGTTGAGATGGAAGGGGGATTAACCCATACTGAAGAAGGGAATAATTTCAGATCTTGGAACATTACTTGGACTGCACCTAGTAGTGAAGGGCAAATTGTAGACTTTACCGCTCATGGAAATATTGTAAACGGTGACGCTCTTGGAAAAAGTCCCCCAGATGGTAATACTGGAGATTCGTGGAGTACCTTTACTGCATCCATTCCAGGTGCAGCAGCATTGGGTGGAGGTGGAGCATTCATAGAACAAGCAGAACCATATGAAGTTGCAATTGCGGCTATAACTTTTGGTTTTGCATTATTTTCTTTAATGCTAGTGTACGTCTTTTATCGAAATAATCCTGAAGGTTTTAACATAAATGGATTAACTGTTTGGTTAAAGAAATGGTTAACAACTACAGATCACAAAGATGTAGGTACTCTTTATTTTGTTTTCAGTTTCTTATTCCTTTTAATTGGAGGAATTTTTGCTATGTTATTTAGATTACAACTAGCTGTAGCAGATAATGATTTTCTTACACAAGATCAATATAATTCATTTTTCACATTACACGGAACTACCATGATTTTCTTAGCCGCAATGCCGATGATTGCAGCATTTGCAAATTGGATTATTCCCTTACAAATTGGTGCCAAAGATCTAGCATTCCCACGTGTTAATGCAATGGGTTTCTGGATGGTTGCATTCTCTAGTGTTTTATTATATGGAGGAGTAATGGCTGGCGAAGGTGCTGATATTACATGGACCATGTATGCACCATTTTCTAATTCATTAGGTGAAAAAGGTGCAAGTGCAGGAACTACTCTTTTTGTGGGAGGAATTATTATGCTAGGTATCTCTTCAACATTGTCTGGTGTTAATTTTATTGCTACAGTTATGACAATGAGGGCACCTGGTGTAAGTTGGATGAAAATGCCACTATTTTCTTGGTCTATTTTTGTTGCTAATGCAATGCTTTATCTTTCACTACCCGCATTAATTATTGGTACTGTATACTTATTCCTCGATCGTACTATCGGTACACATTTCTATGATGCTGCTGTTGGAGGAGATCCTATTTTATGGGCACACTTATTCTGGTATTTCGGACATCCTGAAGTTTATGTTGTTATTGTTCCTGCTTTTGGAGTTGTATCTGAAGTTTTAGCAACAAGTGCAAAACGCTCAATATTTGGCTATAAATCGATGGTATATGCTATGGCTGGAATTGGTGTTTTAGGATTTGTTGTGTGGGGGCATCATATGCTAACAAGTGGTATGGATCCAACATTAAGACTAATCATGATGCTTACTACTATGTTGGTTGCTATTCCAACCGGTGTTAAAATATTCAATTGGTTAGCAACACTTTGGGGAGGATCTTTAGTTTTCAAAACACATACTTTGTGGGCATTAGGATTCCTTGTGACATTTACGATGGGAGGCATATCTGGAATGTTCTTCCCTGTAGCTGGATTAGATACTCATTTCCATGATACTTATTTTGTTGTTGCTCACTTCCATTATGTATTAGTGGGAGGCACATTATTTGGAATGTTTTCTGCGATTTATTATTGGTATCCAAAAGCAACAGGACGTAAATTAGATGAGAAATTGGGATTATTACATTTCATTATCACGTTTATCGCAATGAATGGAACTTTCTGGCCAATGCATCAATTAGGAATTGAAGGTATGCCTAGACGCTATCATACTTATTCTGTAGATAGTTGGACTGAACTTAATTCATATATTACTATGTGCGCTTTTATTATGGGTTTGGCACAACTAATATTAGCTTGGAATTTAGTTAGAAGTTACAAGCATGGAGAAAAATGTGGAAAGGACCCATGGGGAGGATGGAGTTTAGAATGGACAACAACCTCGCCCCCTCCTACTCCAAGTTTTCATGAAATTCCTACTCAAAAAGATGCAAACATTCACCACTCAACATCAACAGAAGGTGGTTTATTCTCACGTATGTGGAAGGGGGCTGATTCAAAATGAGTTATGATGATCATGACGACCATGGACATCATGGATCTTGGGCGCCAATAATTGCCTCATTGGGTACAATGCTATTCCTATATGGGTTCGCACAAAATAATGTTGGGATTATTGGAATAGGTGTGGCTGTGTTGATTTGGGGTTTATTTACATGGTGGAGAGGAGATCTTCCATTTGATGGGTCTGAAAAGATGGGTGAATTGAAAGCACATGGAAGCCCATTTGGAGGAATAAACATTCGTAAAGCAGGAATGTGGCTTTTCCTAATGTCTGAAGTAATGATTTTTGGATCCTTCTTCGGCTCATATATCAGAATGAGGTCTAATTGGAATACTCATTGGACTCTTCGTAGTAAAGCACAAGAAGCAATAGATGCAGGCGCTCCAGGAGATGTAGATTCAATTGTAGAGACTTGTTTGCCTCACCACCATATTGATGAAGTCGCTTGTGAAACAGCTACAAATGGGTTAGTAAACAATTCATTTTGGGTTACAGAAGCAGGTACACCTGCTTATCACCAAGTTGCTGCAGAATACATTACAGCAGACTTTTGGACATTGTTACCTGGTGCGATAAACACATTTGCTCTAATTTTATCATCATTCACTGTAGTGTTAGCATTAAAAACAGCAAAAAATATTAATTTAGAAGCGAAAGTGCGTGACAAAAGGGTTAGAAATTATTTAGGCATAACATTACTACTTGGTTCGCTGTTCCTCGTTTTGAAATTATACGAGTGGAATCATTTAATTCATGATTATGATTTCACAATTTCTACCCTTGCTGGTAGCTTTTTCTATGTAACTACTGGTGCACATGGTGTACACGTATTCGTAGGATTAGTGTTCTTATCATACTTTATTTACAAAGCGCACATTGGTGGCTGGGATCATAATAATGCGCAAAGTATTGAATATTACGGTCTTTATTGGCACTTTGTTGATTTAGCCTGGGTATTAATATTCCCAGCATTTTATTTATATTGAGGGAAAAATATGGGCGAACATAATACTGGCTGGCAAAAAACTCTATTTGATAAAACAGGTAAAGATGTATATTTTTGGAATTTTATATTTTTAATGGTATTCACAGTAATTGAGGTTGGTGCTGTATATCTTAGTCTTACCTATGGTGTTACTGTTTTTGCATTAGTTAGTGTGGGTGTTGTAAAATTCTTTGGCATTGCAGCATTCTTCATGCATTTATGGGATGATGAGCGAGAATTGACCTATACGTTTGCTCTTCCATTTATCTTTGTTGGAATTTTATTCATAGGTATAGCATTTACAAATCCTGATAGTGTGATAGGATTACCAGCATGGTGTTCTCCAGAATTTATTGGAAGTTATAGCTCAACAGGACCTTAGTTTAAATATTGAAAAAAAAGAACGTTGTAAACATGAAAAAATTCATCTCCATATTTATTGTCTTATTAATTATGACTGGATGTTTTGGTATATTCACAGACGACAATCATGAAACCAATAACTGTTCTACTGCCCCTTTCAATACAGAGAATATAGAAGATGTGTGGAGCATTACTGGCGAGTATCGAACATTTTCTTCACCCCATACTGCTGACCTTACAGGAGATGGGATTTTGGATATTGTCTTTGGAACTGGAATGGAAACGCCCCCAATGGGATCAATTATTGCCATAAATGGTGATGATGGGACGATACTATGGGAGGTTGAAACAACTCAAGAAATGTTTGCCTCAGCACAATTTGAAGATTTAGATGGTGATAATGAACTTGATGTAATTCTAGGAGGAAGGGGGCATGAATTACGAGCGGTTGATGGACAAACAGGAGAAGTAATTTGGGCATTTGATTCAAATTCTCCAGAACGAGAAAATTGGTATCAATTCTATACAGGGCAGTTCATTCAAGATA
>CAZMJH010000117.1:0-4824 GCA_964566595.1 uncultured Candidatus Poseidoniales archaeon | reverse complement strand
ATGGTGGTAAATCTCCTAATGGTGGTAATTCACTAAGTTCTTTGCTAATTTTACGATTAATCCTACGTTTTGCTCGCAATTGCTTACCTGAAAGTTCCTTTTCATCAAGTGTATTTTCTAAATTTTCTTCGATTTGCAATTCAATTAGTTCTGAGTCTAATATGGCAGGCTCTATGGAAATTGACATCTCTTCTTCTTCTGGTTCCTCATCATCAATCAATTCGACATTTGATGATTTTTTACTTACAGAAACAACTACCTCCCCTTTTTTCTTCCCATACTTTCTTTTGAATTTTGTACCAACTGTATTTATCGTTAGTATAATTACGAGTGAAAGAATTGCTAATCCTACTACCCTCACAATTATTCCTAAAGCAGAATCATCAGGTAGGCTACTTTGTAATCTTTCCCAAAAAGATTGTTTGTCTGGTGGATTAAATGTATATTCCACAATTTGTCTAATACTCAATAACCCCTGTTCATTATAATAAACAAAATTTGCTCCATCATCGGCTTTACTTGCAGCAAATAACGACCCTTTTGTCAATCTTACAGATAAAGAATGTTCGTTTTCATTATTTTCATTGGATAAAATTCCATAAAGGGTCACTTCATTTCCAAGTAATACTGCATCATAAAGAACTTGAACGCCTCTATTCTCTGTTTCAATCAAATAGATATGCTCCATACCTGGAGCGGAAGTAATCATCCGATCATCTTCATTCCAATTTTTATCAGTAATCCAAGTTACTAAATTAGAATCTAATCCGGTTCCTTCTCTCCAAGCTGCAATAATAATATCATTTCCATCTTCATCGACTCTTACTTCAATATTGGCAATAGAAGCATAATCACCTACATCAGAACCCCATCCCCATATCCCGGTTCCTGGTTGACCTTTTGCATAATTTAATCCAAGCCTTAATTCACCTGTAGAATCAGACCTGCGTTCTTGAAATAAAATATGATAATCTGAACCAATTCCAATTGAAATTGGCTCAACTTCATCTGATAGTATATCTACATCAAATACTACCGAAGGAGAAATAATCCACGAATTATTATCCAATGGAGTTTCTGTAGATAATAAAAATATAGAGGTTATATCATCGTAAGATCCACTCGTATAGATGTCTCTATGATAACCAGCAATTGCAAATTTGTTTTCATAATTACTAATATCTAATCCAAAATAATAACCTTGAGTAAGTCTTATCGCGGGCATTAAATCATTCATTTGTGATACCTGTCCATCTTCATAAATCAATAGATGTGAAACTGTCATTCTCAAATGATTTTGATCATCTAAATAACGTCTAGTCCATACAACATGACTTGCATCACCTTCTGAAAAAATTGTGGCTTCTCCAGCGAACGTTTCATCTAATAATATGTCATCAAGTAATTGTAATTGATTTGAAATTGTTCTTACATGAAGTCCTCCATCATATGTAGTCAATAAATGGCCTGTATTCTTCACATTAGCATATCCCAATGGAGTTTCATCATCTAAGAGATTAATAGTCACATTTGCACTTAATTGTACATCATCAACTACAATTCCAAATTCAAGTACATTATTTTCAAAATGTACATCTAAAGAATTATTTGTAATGGTAAGTCTAAATTTATATCCTCCAGTGTTACTAATTACAAATTCAAAGGGAGGTATATACTCTTTCATACCAGAGCCAAATACATTGACTATTGATTTTTCATCTACAACCATCCATCCTTGAGATGTTCTTTGTTCAAGAATAAGTGACGCTGAGCCTGAATCACTTGAACCAATATTTTCAACAGCTACGTGAATGAAAAATGGTTCCATTGGTCTTGGAATCACATATTGTTCTTGTGAATTTCTAATTTGAACAGCACCTTGACTAAGTGACAAATCTACCCCTTCTACATATTCAACCACATCAAAAGATATCGTTTCAATATTATTTTCTACATAATTTTCTTCCAATTCATTATTTGAATCAATTGTAATTTTTATGTTTTGATCCTCACCTAGTACATTTGGTGCCCAACCAGGAATTGTTAACACCTTAATCTCTCCAATTTCCATTACATCTAATATTGCTGTTGCTGTGGCTCCTGCACCATTAACTTCTACAGTTACTTGATCTGAAATTGCATCACCACTATTTACTATAGTGACTTCAACTTCCAAGATATTATTCAAAAATGTTTTATCTACTGGTAACCCTTCATCAAGTATTTTTGTTTCAGTATAAAATTCTAAATCAGGAGCATAAGGCAAATTATCAATTTCAAAAAGATATTCTTGGCTTGCACCAACTCTACCGGATTTGTTGACAATTCTAACTGCTAAGTTATGTAATCCATCAATTATTTCAGTTGAATCCCAATCAAAAGAATAAGTTCCACTTTCTTGATCTGGATCCCACCCTGATGAAATATTTTCACCAAAAATCCATTCTCCAGAATCAATCCTATATTCAATAAATTCAGGTTGAATACCGGCATATGGCCCTGAAAATGTAACTTGTCCAACCACTGGTGAATGATGAGAAGGTTCATCAATATCTATGTTATAATAACCAGTTCGGGGATAAATCCAAGATGCCCCCATTAATTTATCTCCCTCTTTAGCATTAAGTTGCACTTTATGCTGCCAAGTTTGCCCATCTGAATTACGATTCGCATACCAATCATATTCATTTAATTGTACATCAAAAAACCATTCATTATTCTCTGAAACATTAAGTTCTTGCCAACCATCCCAATGGTATTTATGTTCATAGCAATCATCTTCAGGGGAATTCCACACATTCCATCCAGAATTAGGTTTACTTGTTTGTTCACAATAATATAACCGAGTTGCTGTCCAATTAATTGTTAATGAGTCAAAAGTATAATTTAAAGTAGCAACTGCTGTTCCACTTATTCTTATTTCATCATTCTCAATTAGCCATGAATCGTTTGTAGGTGCAGAAAGATTCACTAAAACTGCATCTGGAGGAATAAAACTAGCATCTCCTCCGAATAATAATACCATGTCGATATATCCAAATCCCCATCGATCATTCCATATTGCATCAGCTTCATTAGAAGTCGGTAAAATTGCTGTTGGAAGCACAGTATTATTTCTTACAAAATCTTTAACTTTGTAAGCATTAAATTGTTCTTCCTCCTCATCAAAAAATTCATCATGGAATTTTTCTAAAAGTATAGCAATCATACCCGACACATGTGGTGTTGCCATACTTGTTCCTGTTTTTTGAGTATAATCACTATCAGCCAATACAGGATCTGCACCAGGTATTGGTATTGATGGATCGGCTGCATTTAATGGTGCATTAATATTAGTTCCAGGTGCTACAACATCTGGTTTTAATTCATCCCAATGATTGTCATCTCCATCATCAAGTCTAGGTCCATAATTAGAATAACTAGCGATTTCATCATCAACTCTATTAATTGAATTTTTATCATTAATTGCACCCACAACTAATGCTGAGTCTGCTGATGCAGGAGAAGGTACTTGCTTTGCACCATTATTACCAATCGCGACTACACATACAATTCCTACCGCGGTTGCTTGATCGACCAATCTAGCATTTGTAGAATTACCATCATCCCCTGGATCTTCAGAATCAAGTGCGTTAAAGGAGCCAAAACTCATAGAAGCCACTTGAATTCCTTCACTGCTCTCATTATTCCCCCAATCTGTATCTACATTGTTTATCATCCATTGCAATCCATTAGCTGAAGCTTGATTATTCGTGCCTCCAGCATCAGTTAATACTTTGATATCCACAAGATATGAGCCTGGTGCAACGCCTACATTATTCGTATTACCTCCTGTCCCGATAGCAGTTCCTGCAACATGTGTTCCATGACCATCGCCATCATTTGGATCCTCAGTTCCATCAACTGCGGAAGTAAATGAAGTTCCATCATATCCTGCAAGCCATTTTTGATCATCATAACTCGTAGCATCAGAATCAGGATCATCATTTATGTCATCAAAATCATTCAAGGATGTATGTTCATTATCTACACCCGTATCCAATACTGCAACAACCACTCCTGAGCCATAATATCCTGCACCATGCCCAGACTCAGGGTAAATATCACTAGATTTTGCCTTAACTGCAGGTACTGAAACATCCAAAAATGGTTTGTAAACATCTTGCATTTCAACAACTACTACTCCTTCTAGACTCCAAATATCAAATAATGCTGAAACTGAAACATGATCAACAATTATTGTGTCTACTGAATTTAATTGCATAAACCATGCATCACCATCAATACCTGTTGGTTCTATCCAACCATGTTTCATTAATGTGAATTTTAGTGAAGATACATCTTTTGAAGTTGGTGTCCAAGCATAATTAACAAAAATTGCCACTGTATTTCTTTCATCTTCACCGATAATTGCAGTTGTTGAAACACTTTCTTTCTCTCCAGCTATAATTCTTTGTAATCTATCATCCATCCCATTATTATCTCGATCTGGTGAATAACCAAACCACCAACCATATTCTTCTGCTGCTGATTTTCCGTTTCTATCTGGCAATCTTAATGGTGTTTCACAAGAATGTTGTTTGTCATCAGTAATACACATTAGAGGGGGTAACCCTTCAATAAAAATCGTAGGTAATTTCTCTAATTTCTCCTCATTTTCAATTTCAATTGTTTCGGTATATTCTCCAGAAACACCAATTCCTATATCTGCAAAAAGTAAAAGCAAAATTAAGAAAAAAGCAATCCGCCGACTAACTGAATTGATGAACACTACTGACCACCTTCAACTACTCACCTACACTCCCCTGCTATGAGTGTTGCGAG
>CAZMJH010000116.1:0-4838 GCA_964566595.1 uncultured Candidatus Poseidoniales archaeon | reverse complement strand
TAATACATAACATACTATAACGTATGCGAGCAACATGACCAAACTATGGTCCATGTTTTTCTTTTGTGTTCTGCTTGTTGCTACAATGAATTGGTATGCAATTGTTAGAGAGCCAGACGTTATTGAAATTGAAGATTTATATGAGCATGTAAATTCAGTAGTTAAGGTTCGAGGAAGTATCATCTCATGGGTAGAAGATCCTTGGAGTTCTGGAGAAGATAAAACAAACATTGTCATTCAAGACGATACTGGAGTTGTAAGAATAGAATGGAGTAATACCCAATCCTTACCTCCCGTTGGTTCAATTATTGAAGCAAGGGGAGACTATACAGTAACTACCAGTGGAAAGAAAGTAGTATATGCAAAAGGAAGTGGTTCTATAACTTGGAACGCTGAAGATGTCGCTGAACCGATAGTATATGGTGCACATTTGACTGCATTATCTCAAAATCCAGAAAATTTTACTGGAGATTTAATCACCCTTAGTGGGCACATATCAAAGACTCTAAATCCAGACACTAGACTTGGATCATTTGATTTAAGAGACCATCCAGAATATAGTGGTAGTAATTATTTCCTAAAAGTCATGGTATATGGTTCAACAAATGCATGGATTGAATCTAGTTCTAAAGTTAACATTACTGGAATAATCGTATACAGTGAACGAGATCTTCAATGGATTATGTATGCTCAAGGAACTGAAATTGAAGTAGATAATTCATACCAAAGTGTGATAGGGACGCTAGACTGGAATAATCCTTCAAGTTGGCAATATGAAGTCTATAGTTTAGTTTCAATTTATGGAAAAATGATTCAAGATACTGATGGTGAGTGGTGGATTGAAGGTCCAAATGAAAATGATAAAATTTGTGCATCCCCAAGTAATTTTCATTTAGAGAATGGTGCTAGTGCAATACTTAACAAAACCGATTCGTGGATCGGGCGTTATATGTGGCCAGAAGATAAATCCTATACTTGCTTAATGATGGGAGTAGATGCTGGTTCAGCAACACTTGTTACCTCAAAAACACTTAGTGAAATTGTAAATAATCCTCATGAATGGTTGGGAAATAATGAAACTGTTACCGTGGAAGGTTGGTTAACTACTACTATTAGTCCCACTTATGATGAAGGTTCTATTGGGGATGGCCCTACTTGGGATACTCGTAATACTGAATTAAATATTCATTTGAGTGGTTCAAGAGAAAAATATCTGGAAGAAGGGTTAAGGGTGAGGGTTAGTGGAAAGATTGTTTGGGATGTTTCTTCGACTTCAATGGTTCTTGAAGTTGATACTTTAGAACCTTTAGATTTTTGGACTGTTAATGGCACTCCTGTATATGCAGTACCTCTTCCAGCAGAATTAAGTTGGTTTGATGGACCAACTGCATGGTTTTGGGATGCTTTAGGAGGTTCACGAGTATATATTTCAGGACATTTAAACATAACAGATAATGGAACTTATATTGAACAAGCGGGGTCAAACAAACGATTATGTGTGGATTTGGATCCGGGATACGATCTGTCTGAAATTCTTGAGGGAGAGACTAATCGCACTATTGACACCTTTACATTTATTGGCCGATTATATCAAAAAAATGCTGCTGAAGATGGAGCAATTCAAATGTGCCTAGATAGTACAACTCCCGATTTAGATGGCGATTTATTAAGTTACGAAGATGAAATAGAATTAGGAACAGATCCAGCTAATTCTGATTCGGATGGAGATGGTTTAAATGATGGTCAGGAAGTTTCTGATGGAACCAATCCTTTAGCAATAATATCAGAGTCAAACATCGAATCCACTACAAATGGAAATTCATCTAGTGACAATGTAGATGATTCAACTGAAGGAACTTCAGATGGCACGAATATTCAAACGGAAGGAATTAATTTGAATACAATTATTGCATGGACAATTGGATTTGCAATCTGTGGTATTGTATTTTTAATTGTGATTAGGACTATGAATCCAAATCAAAACCCAATAGGGAGAATAGAAGAAGAATAAGGTGAAAATATGGATTATTGGTTATCATTAGCATGGTTACTTGGGTCAATGTTCTTTGGCATTGGTTTAGGCTCTATGACTGGACTTATTCCCGGATTTCATGTTAACAATGTTGCTTTAATTTTACTTTCATTAACCCCTTCATTTTTAGCACTTGGTATTCCATTGTTTGCTGTTGCATCAATAATTGTTGCATGTGGAATAGTTCACACATTTTTGAATTATATTCCTTCAGCATTAATTGGGGCACCAGATGCTGATCAAGCACTATCATTATTGCCAGGGCATAGGATGTTATTAGCCGGTGAAGCCACCAAAGGTGTTGCCTATTCTGCACGTGGAAGTCAAATGGGATTATTACTAACATTACCTCTATTAATTGGAATCAGAATACTTTTTGGTCCTGAATTAGACTTATATGGAGAAATGAGAGATGCATTGCCTTGGATTTTACTAACAATTTCATTTTTCCTATTAATTACAGAAACCACCAGATTACCATGGCCATTATGGATTCAAAATATGACTGGTGGAGTTCTTGGAGATGATTCAAGAATTACTGGTTTTGTTGTAGCTACATCTTATTTTGTTTTATGCGGCTTCTATGGATTTGCCGTTTTTTCATTACCTGCATATAGTCCTGTAGGGATGCCAAATGCTAGTCTATTATTACCTTCTTTAGCAGGACTTTTTGGAATTGCAAATTTAATTGATATATACTCAACAACTCAAGAATTACCTCCACAAAACGAGGATTGGGAAATGCCACCGCCAGGTCCATTGTTAGTACCATGTTTTCTATCTAGTGTGGCAGGAACATGCATGGCAGTATTGCCTGGAATGACTGCTGCCCAAGCAACTGTTATGGTGATGAGTGGGAGAAATGTTGCTGCATGGGTAAAAGGAGAAGAGGGGTGGGGGATGGATTTTGAAAATCTGACCATGCCAGAAATTAGTGATGATGATTTAATGGCAAGAGCTCTTGCAGCCGCCGGCACTGAAGAAGCTCCTGTTGATGAAGTATTCAAAGAAAGGGATATGGAAATCATTGCTATCCTTTCTGCAGTAAACACTGCTGTAACTGTTAGCGTACTTGGATTCTTGTACGTTATTGGACGTTCGAGGAGTGGAGCTACATTAGCACTAAAACAAATGTATCCGATAGACACCTGGATTGAGTTAGAACCTACTGCTGATTTCCTACGTCTACTTGCAGTAACTGTAGCATCAGGACTTATTGCAATTCCAATAATGTTTCAAGTAGGAAAAGGAGTTCTTAAACTTCATGAAATGATTCCGTTGCAAACGATGTTAATGGCTGTAATTATTTTTGTTAGTCTTTTGGTATGGTTTTCTACGGGATGGATAGGAATTGGTGTATTAATTGTTGGAACAGTAATGGGGCTTTTACCACCTAGAATAGGAATAAGAAGGAGTCATGGCATGGGCATAATCATCGTGCCAATTATGATCTATACATTTATGCAAAAATATGGAGATCCTTTTGGATTTATATGAACAATTATAAGGGTGAAAAAATGATTAAAAATTCTCGAATAATGATTCCATTTATCATTTGTATACTAATGTTTGGTAGTTCTATTTCAACTCAAATTTTACAAGAAACAAGTGAAAAAGAATCACCATTTGTTGATGCTCGTTCAGATGCATGCACTTCCGATGTGTGTCTAAATGAATTGTTAGTAAATGCTGAAGGAAGTAGTGAAACTGGTGCTGTAAGTACTTTGAATTGGGCTAGTGCTGAATGGGTTGAATTATACAACAGTGGACCCAATACTGTAGATTTAACTGATTGGAAATTAAAAGATAATATGAATAGAGAAATGGTTCTTGATACTTCAAGAGTTGTTTTCCCTCAAGGTGCATCAGACATGAATATACCTTCGGGAGGATACATGATTGTAGCAAGAAATGGAGATGGCGCGGGGTGTGGATTTTGCCTTTCAAATGATGGAGCAACCTATATTCGTTCTGCCGCATTGATTGATGAAAATGGAAATTCTGTACATGAAGCAACTTGGAGTTATTATGCTTCAGAAGGTGTTTCATTAATTGAAAATCCAGCAGATCCTTTGGCAGATTGGATTGAATCAAATCAATTAACTCCTGGTGCACTTAATGGTAACGCTAGTACCCCTGAAACAGTAGCTTGTGAGGATATATGTGTTAGCGAAGTTATTCCAAATCCAATGGGTAATGATTCAAGAGATTGGCCAAATGGAGAATGGATTGAAATTTATAACAATGGAAGTTCACCTGTAAATTTATCAGGATGGGGGATGGAACTTGACAGTGGTGATTCCACAAATAATCTTACCGAGTTTGCAATAGACTTCGATTCAACAAAAGAAGAGGATTGGATTTTGGAATCAAATGAATATTTATTGCTAGGATTAAATGTCTCAGATTATTTTGTATTAAGAAATAATGCAGATATATTGAGTATTAAAAGACCAAATGGAACTATAGCCCATACAGCAGAATGGTTTAGTGCTCCTTCAGGAATTAGTTTGGTGGCTCCAGCACAAGTTTCGTTAAATCATTATTGGGTTAGACCTCCATACATGACCCCCGGTTGGGAAAATCCAATTCATTTACAAGATTCTGTTAATGGTTCAAGTGATTTGGAAATTAGTGAAGTATTAGCATACCCTGACTCTTCAAATGAAAATTCATATCCCAATGGAGAATGGATTGAACTATACAATGGTGGAGATTCTCCTCTTGATCTTAACAATTGGAAAATAAGGAATGGTACTTGGAAAACTATTGCATTGACAGATTATATCGTTAATGGTGGTAATTC
>CAZMJH010000115.1:4526-4841 GCA_964566595.1 uncultured Candidatus Poseidoniales archaeon | reverse complement strand
GTCCTTGTCCTTGACCTTCACCTTCGCCGCCTTCGCCTTCGCCTTGGCCACCATCAGCATTAGAACCGCCGCCGCCATTAGCTCCGCCGTTTCCATTGCCTCCTTGGCTTTGACCACTGTCAGGATCGTAGACATCTGGAATTCCGTCTCCGTCAGAATCAGTATGTTCTCCGTCATTTGGATCAGTTGGATATTGATCTATGTTGTCATTTCGACCGTCTCCGTCAGTATCTACGTCCCAGGGATCTGTTCCTGCATTGTATTCTTGGGTGTTACTTAATCCATCTCCATCTCCGTCAGCGTTTGCATCGCCTG
>CAZMJH010000115.1:0-4516 GCA_964566595.1 uncultured Candidatus Poseidoniales archaeon | reverse complement strand
TAGCAACTTCCCAACCATCTGGAAGTCCGTCTCCATCACTATCTGGATTGTTCATATTCGTTCCTGCTGCTTGCTCTTCGGCGTTGGTTAAACCGTCACCATCCCAATCTTCCCCACCATCAGATGGATCAAGAGGATCGGATCCCGTAGCACTTACTCCCGCTAACGCGGAAAGTGCCATGAGAAGTGCAATTAGCATACTCATTTTTCTATTTTCATTCATCATTTTCACCTTTTTATTTTTGTTTTAGAAAACCCTCTGTTCTCTCTTTCCAATAGAAGCCATTGTAATGACACACTACTTGGGAGATATCTGTTAATACAGAAGAGGTGGAATTCAATGCATACGCTGGTTCCGAATTACCTAATTCGGGCTGATTATAGCCTTTTAGTACAACGTTTCCTTTCTTTTCAATAGCACCATTCATTCCTTATTCACTCGTTTTGTTCTAGAGAACCCGCTGTTCCCTCTAACTAATCGAACTATTAGTTTAGTATATGAACTATGTCACGCGTTGTATATTGCATTAGATGGTTTAATTGACGAGAAGTGTTACAGGGTATTAAATGGAATATGTTTTGAAATGGATGGATTTTGTAACAGAAGAACATTTAGATTTAAGATTTCGAATTTTGAGAAAAGGACAAACTCGTGATTCTGCTCATTATATTGGCATAGATACTGATAAAAAAACAAAGTTTTTAGGTGCTTTCCACAATGAAAATTTAATTGGTTGTGCAACATTACAAATTGATCCTAGAGTTGGATGTAAATATCGTATTAGAGGTATGGCGGTTGAACCCGATTTTCGTAATCAAGGAATTGGAACAAAAATTGTTAAAAAATTACAAGATTTTGCAGAAAAGGAGAAGACGGGAATTTGGTGTAATGCTCGAATTAAAGCAATTACAATGTATGAAAGGTGTGGATTCAAAATTATATCGGATGTTTTTGAAATTGAAAAAATTGGATTACATTATGATATGGAATGGAAATAATGTTTAAAAGAAAATTTCAAAAATTATTGAACTGATAATTCCTGCAACAATAATTACTGGCAATACTGCAGTTCCTGCTCCTGCAGCCATCTGTGATTTTTTGTTATATACCATATTCCCAACACCTACAAAAAATATTATTGGGGGTAACCAAAGAAATAAAATCATAATTTCTACTTCATCATTATGATTATAATCATAATACTCAATTTCTAATGATGTGCCCATTGGTAATGGCTTTTCCAATGTAATGACAAGTATTTGAGAATCTAAATCTAAAAAACCAACTTCAGTTTCCATTCCAATTGTTAATGTGCATTTACTTTCATAATACCAACAATCATCACCTTTACCAAACCATTCTTCATATTTGGATATTTCATTCAAATCATTTATTATTATTTTAAAATCTAAATCATTTGCATATGTGTATTCTGGTAATTCTATCAAAAAACTAGTTCCAAAATCAGATTCATTAACATTATAACTTGTAATTATACTTGGAGAATCCCAATATGTTTGTACTTGAAACGTTAACAATGTATTATTTGAAAATGTAAATGGTAATACAACTTCAACAAATTCATCATCTTGATTTATCACCCCAACTTCTATATTAGATTCATACATTGTAATTGGATATATACCATCAAATAAATTCTGTTGATGCTCTTTTTTAGTGAAGTGAACTCCTTCGTCAGGTCCATAATTCCAACATTGACGATTAAAATTTATATCATGAATATTTGTACGAAGGTGTACATCATAACAATCTTCAATATCATATAAGGGATCTAAAGCATAACTAATGTTTTTTTCTTCACCATCTGATACAAAAAATGTTACTTCAGAATCCTCATGCTCATTATCTTCTACCGATAAACCAATCATAAATGTTAATATTACAAATAAAAAGCCACAAAATAGTGTAAATAAACATCCTTTTGCAAAATCCGGAATATTCTTTTTTTCTTTAAGATATTCTTCGGGTAAATTGTAAGAGCTTAAATCCCCACTAATAAACATCTTATTATCTGAAATCTGACCTACGACCTGAGATTCCGGTTTGGTCTCACCAAATAACGAGCGTTTATTGTCTTCCACGCGCACTGCTATACGTACTATTCATACAAAGTTGATGCTTCGGATGAACATGCGAGTGTTAATTCATGGTAGTGAACACCCCCGTCATTTGAAGACATTTGCAAGTGTTTTAGCCTCTTTTTCATCTGATGATAAGGGTTTAATGTTGATTTCAAATCGTTCGGCTACCTTTTCAGATTTTACACCTTCAAACTTTTTATTACACAAAACAAGAGATATTTGTTGGGATTGGTTTTCTTTTGCTAGAAATAATTTTCAAAAATCTCGGTGGGATTGGAGTCAATTTGAGGACAATAAATGGATTAATATCGCTCAAAATGATTTAGAAAAAGTAATTCGGTGCCCCCCTATTAAGGGGTTTCTCCCTTGGAAACCTGATGTAATCTTATGTGTAAGTCCACATGAAGGGCATACTAAATATCAATTAATTCCATGGGCAAAAAAACAAGGCATCCCCATAATATCTGTAGATCATGGTTGTCCATTAGTTGTATTTCCTTTTGGTGATTATCGGGGATCTATGATGGGGTGTAATGCTAATGCAGTATGGGGAGAATTTGCTGCAAAAATAAATTCAAAACAGGGTGCGCCAAAAGACCTACAAATCATTACAGGATCTCCAACGCTTGATGATATCCCTGCAAAAAAGAATGTAGGTAAACAAAACTTAAAAAAACGAATTGGGGCTAACTTAAATTCAAAAATAATACTATTAATGACTACACATCGAGAACCTTTGAAGAGTCATTGTGATAAAGTTTTCAAAGATATTTGTAAAAAATACACCTTAGATAATAATATTGAAATTCATATTAAACCACATCCTGCTGAATTAAGAAATAAAAGTATTATTGAATTTCCTCAAAGTGTAAAAATTCACAAGGATGATGTTGATCTTCATGCTTTAATTGGGGCAAGTGATGTTATTATTTCTCCGGCAACTTCAGTAATAGTTCCTGCTTTAGCGTTGGGTATTCCTTTCATTAATTTGCTTGATCCAAATTCTGGAATCGAAGATGCTCACTTATATTCTCCTTTAATTGAGATGTTAGGAGAAACTATTGGTAATGTTTCTGAAATTAATGAATGGATTAAAAATCCCCCACAAATAGAACAAAAATCACTAGATGATGTATTCAAACAAGTAGGATACAAATGTGATGGAAAAAATGGAAAACGAGTTTTTGATTTATGTAAATGGATAGTTTCGACTAAACCAATAAATAAATGGAAGGATATAATTTAACAAAGTGAATATTCTGTGGGTGATGTGGAACCATATCTTGAACACCTAAACATCACAGTTACAAATGTTGAAAATACAATTAAATTTTTACAAACTGCTATGCCTGAATTAAAAATTCGAGGGGGAGGGGAAGGCATTAAAACACTCGAATGGGTTCATTTGGGTACTGAAAAAAGTTACATTTCAATCGAAGATCGTGGCGCGAGAGAAAAGGGCCCACATATACCATATAAACATCCTGGGTTGAATCATATTGGATTTGTAGTAGCAAATATTGAAGATCTAGCAAAAAGAATGAGGCAAGCCGGATATAAGGAAGGAGAACATAATTTTGAACATCCTCACAGAAAGCGAATGTATTTCTTTGACGATGATAATATCGAATATGAATTTGTAGAATATCTTAGTGAAAACTGGAACGAAAATAATGATTATTCATTATAATTTAATCTCTATAGGGATTAATATCTAATTCAATACTTAATTCTTCTAATAATGTCCAATCTAATTCCGAATCGATTTCAATGCCTTGAAATTGTTCCATTGTGTAGAAACCTACCTTGCCCCCTAAACGGCATTTGTATTCATCCCAAATACGTCTTTTTGTAATATAAAACGCACCATTTTCTTTTCTATTGTTTTGCATTTCTTGTCTACGTGGTCGTAAATTTGGATTGTAATTTGGTTTTGCATTACCTTTTTCATCTATTTTCCAAGTAAACGAATGATCTAATACTCCTGTAGCTAATGAATCAAAATCTTCTCTTTCGAATAATTCTAATGCTGAATCAAAATCTTCTGGCTTTGTTAGGGGGGATGTAGGTTGAACTAAAATTAACACATCTGCAGATTGGGCAATTGGATGTTCATCGATAACTGCCAACATTGATTCCTCACTAGATGTTGTATCTTCGGAATACTTTGATGAACGATTATGAATTTCACAACCTAATATTTTTCCACAATCTAATATTTCTTCTGAATCGCTACTCAATATGACTGAATCTATTTTTTTACTTTTTAATGCTGCACTAAGACACCATTCTACTAATGGAATGCCCCCAAATAATTTGATGTTTTTCTTGGGAATTCCTTTGGAACCGCCCCGTGCTAGAATTATAGCAACTATTGATTTGGAAGACAATTATATTCCTCACTTGACTCTGC
>CAZMJH010000114.1:0-4874 GCA_964566595.1 uncultured Candidatus Poseidoniales archaeon | reverse complement strand
AAAGATTTAGACATTGGAAAAATACATCCGGATCATTTAGCACTGGTTTCAATATTAGTGTGTCAACCCTTTATTGGAGAACGTATTATTTGTCCAATACCAGTTAGTAAAAAATTTGCAGAGGCTTTTAATAATATTAGAAGATATAAAATAACTAATATTGATGAAGATTTAGAACCATGGTCACCATCTATTAATTCAAGACCAGGATTAGCATTTAGTGGTGGAGCTGATTCTACGGCAGCATTAAGTTTATTACCACCAGATACAGTACCAGTTTTTTTAGATAGAACTGAAAAAAATGTAAGAACATTATATGATCGAGAAGCTCCTAGAATAGCTTGTAAAAAATTAATAGAAATTGGCTATCAAGTAAAAATAATAGATAGTGATTTAGAATATGTTAGAAATCCAGTAGGCTTTCCTGTTGATGTTGCAAATGCAGCACCATTGATTCTTTTAGCAGATTATATGGAATTGGATTCTATTTCATTTGGTACAATTATGGAATCTGCATTTGGTCTTGGCCATAGTAAATATCGTGATTATCCTAATGGTTCTCATTACAAATTATGGGGCAAATTATTTGAAGCAGCGGGTTTACCATTTTTGCAAGTAGTTTCTGGAGTAAGTGAAGTAGGCACATCTATAATTAATTCTAAATCATTTATTGGCGAATATTCACATTCATGTATGCGCGGCAAATGGAAAAAGCCGTGTAAAAATTGTTGGAAATGTTTTAGAAAATTATTACTTGATTCAGCAATTTCTAATAATGAATTATCTAATGTGGATTTGGAAAATTTATTTGAAATACCGGAAGCGAAACGATTTTTATCTTCTTTTCCAATAAAGCATGAAAATGTATTGATTTATATTACATCAAAATATGAGGGTAATCATTTGTTAATGAATATGTTAAAAAAACGTGTTAGAGGGGATACAATGGAAACAATTTGGATGGAAAAATATTATCCAAAAATGTTTGAAGTAATACCAGAAAAATATCAAAAATTTGTTGAAGAAAAATTAAAACAATATCTTGAACCAATGTCTGATGATGAACAAAATATTGTTTTAAATTGGGACATGACTCCAATGTTGGAAGATGAAATATTTCAAGAAATACATGAATCATTTAGTTTTACAATTGCATAATTATAATTTTTTAATTAGATGTTCTGCTAATTGTTGTGCCCCATTTTCCTTTTGTAGCTTTTTTGAATTTTTTCGCATACGTTCTCTTACTTTTGGATCACATAATCGTTCAATAGCAGCTGCTATTGTGTTTGGTTTTCTTTGTCGAATAACAACCATTGCACCGGCATCTTCTGCAATTTTTGCTCTAGCATATTGATCATCTTTTCCGGTATTCATATTTGGGAAAAATATTGTTGGAAGTGAAAAATTAATGGCTTCATGATATGAATTATATCCCGCCGCCATAATAGCAAAATCAAAAGCGTTAAAAAATCGTGAATTGGGATAATCTCGAACAATTCTAATTCTTTCATGATTTGTTATAATTCTATTACCTAACATTGATTCTCCAAGAACAATGTAAATATTATCATAATTAGATAATGCATCTATTGTAATCCCAATTTCAGAAGTAATATTATTTATATTTCCCGCACCTAATTGAACATACACAATAAGAGCATCATTGGGAATTCCTAATTTTCTTAACACATTTTCCCTATTTTCTAAATCTTCAGGATCTAATAACCTTATTGGATCACAAGTTATAGTATCAGGATCATATTCATCATCTTTGTCTACATTGGTACTATCAGCAGGACGAATGATTGTGTCAAAATAATTCAAACTTTCTAATGGGATTTTTGAAGAATTCTTTTTGAAAGTACTTCTTCTTAACCAAATTTTTTCCATAATTCGCGGCCTTATTGCATTTAACATACCTCTATACGGATAAACACCATCAAAAATAAACATACTTGGTCTATGTATTTCAAAAACGTTTGATAAAAATTCTTCAGTAATTCTATTCCATGTTTTTGCATCTATATCTCCTTTGTATCCATTTCTACCGGGCATATGGTATGCTGTAAATATTCCTTGTTCCTTTAGAATATGTAAAGTAGGCATTGTTGTAAAAAAGATAATTTCTATTTTAGGGTCAATCTTGTTTATTCTTTTGGCTATAGATAATAATCTTGTAAAATGGCCAAATCCTACACCATTAGTTGGAAACAAAACTATTGATTTTCGTTTAAGTCCCCCATCATCAAAAATATCTTCTTGAAATGGAGGGGACACTTTACCCATTTTTTCACTAACTAACCTCCATGAAAGTAAAATTAATGAAAAAGGAAGAAATAATATTTTCCAAGGCCTTATAATTGATTGAACTATTGTATTTCCAATTCGATATGATGCTGAATTTCGGGTTCTACGTAATTCCCTTTTAAATTTTCTAATGGCAATATTTTCTTTATTTTGAAGTATAAAATTTTCACTTATTCCTACCTTTTTAACACCTTTTTTAATAATTTTTGGCTGTTTTCCAGTAGCAACCGTATCCCTTTTTTGAATATTCCTTCGTTTAACTTTTTTACGCATTTAATTCACCTTTGGAAAAATTAACCATAAAGCATACTATTGGGGCCGCTATTTTTTCCACTAGTTTGATTTTGTAATTGATGCTCAAGCATACTTTTTATTTGAGCTTCAATGCGTTCGGCTTCTTCAATTAAAGGAGCAGTATCAAGATCAACAACAGATAGTAATTCATCGAGTTTTTCAATTAATGCTGAAGCAGCTCGAGCATCGGGGAAACGAGGATCGGCTTCTACAAGAATACTAAACATGTTTAATCCTAGCCTTCTTGCTTCACCTAGAACAACTCCACTCATGCCCCCAATAAGGCCTTGTTCAAGCAATGGTATTTTCATTGAATCAATTATTTTAATACCGTCTAATGTTGCAGCAACACCGACAAAATCGATTTCAGGGGTATCATCATATTCTACAATGGGTTCACCAGAAGCTGGATCAGCAGGAGGGGATCCCTTTTTTGCAAAAGCATCAATAAATATTCCTTGAGTGATATTATTTTCTTTAGCCCATTCAAGAATAGTATCTCTCATTGAGAAGGCTAATTCTCCTCCAACCTTGAATTCTGAAGAAATTAAAACAACTTTGTCACAATTCTCTAATTTACAAATAGGAGTCCCAGAATATATTCTTACTGGAGGCATAGGCCTCCCATCTTGTACTAAAGAAATTGCAGGAATTCTTTCATCACTTATTGCACCACTAAAATTTAAATTAAGGTGTTCCAATAAATATTGTCCAACAATACTACTAACCATTCCTACACTTGGAAAACAGCAGATTAAGAACGCTTCTTTTACATCTGCTGAATCTGAAATTCTAATTTGTGTACGCCCTCCCATACTTATCTTAGAAGTAATCCCTCCAAAATGCTTTGGAAGGAGAACCGCCCCTTGCCTACATATTGGAAGGGGGATTTGGAGCGTGGTTAACACAGATACAGCATCAAAATATAAAAAAAGAGGACATATTTTATCTCCTTCAGCTTGGAATCGTTTTGAGTCTTGTCCCAGACAATTTTGGCTTTCTAAACAACGTTTGCCTCGGAAAACAAGTATGGCAGCAGCAGTAGGCACAATCGTACATGGTTCTATTGAAGATATAGTTGGTGAGAATTTAACTGGTAGAGATCCAAGTGAAAAAGGTTGGATGCCAAGTTTGGCTAATACGGCTTTACGTAATAGATGGGAAGAAGAAAAAGAAATATTTATGAAAACTCCAAGACATCCTGATTGGAAAGATTCTGAATGGGAGAATGCGAAAACGCAACAATATGGAGGTATTGAATTATTATTAACAAAAGTAGGTGCATCCGGACTTGATGCAGAATCCATTACTATAGCATTATGGAGACAAGTACAGAGAATAATACTCTCATGTGAAGGAGAATTAAGATCAAAAGATGGTCGATTAATGGGAAGAATGGATTTACTTCTTGCAAAATTTGATGATAATGGAAAAATCATTGGTTGGGTAGTAGCCGATCTTAAAACAGGAAAAGTTCCTACAGGCCCATTGAAGCCTAATGTAAGTAGGCAATTACGATTTTATAGAGATTTATTGGAAGAAATTAATGATGTGCATCCAGAAATAACTGCTGAAGGTTGGTATACAAGAGGGCCAATGGTTGTAGAATCTAAGGGCCCATCAGTATTAGATGATGCATACAATGCATGGGAAGCATCACAACCCAATGATATACCGTTTAAAGCGGAACCTAATGCCGAAGCCTGTGGTTTTTGCGATTACAAAGCTTGGTGTGCCCATTGGTGGAATTGGAGACATTCAGGTAAAGCCCCTAGTCAGAAATTATTTGTGGACGCAGTAGCATTATTAGAGCGAGTAGATGTAGAAAAGGGCGCAGCATTGATTGAATTATGCACACCTAAAGATGAGAATGGAGGGGTGTTACCTAGTGGTAGAAAGTTTGGAGCGGTTTTTGAGGGGCCTGCATTAGAAGCATTGAAAAAAATAGTTGAAGATGAAAGGAAAGGTGCAATTTTCTTAGGTTCCGTTAAAGCAGATAAAAATCTTTGGAGAGTAGGAAATTGGTGTGATGTATTACCTTGGAAACCAATACCAGATTCAGGTATTGTTTCTGATTAAATATTAATTTAAAATATCATCAATTTCTTTAATGATTTCTTCTGATAATTGATTATTGCTTCTTTTAATCCAAAGTAAATAATTTCTGTCAATTTTGACAATTTCTTGTAAAGTTCTCCCTTTATGGCGACCAAATGCAAGAATAATTTCTTCCCCCGATCTTCTTAATCTTCCGTTAGTATCAATTATTG
>CAZMJH010000113.1:0-4894 GCA_964566595.1 uncultured Candidatus Poseidoniales archaeon | reverse complement strand
TATAGAAATATTATTTTGCCAAATTACGTACAACTGTATGTAATATCCCCCCATTTATGTAATATTCAACTTCCACTGGTGTATCTAATCTAACTTGAACTTGAAAATTAATAATATTACCATCTTCTTTTCTTGCATTAACATCTATCATTTGCAATGGTTGTATGTTTTCATCAATTGGTATGAAAAATGATTCGGAACCATCTAATCCTAATGAATCTGCATCTTCGCCTTTTTGAAAACATAATGGAAGAACACCCATTCCAACTAAATTTGAACGGTGAATTCGTTCAAACGATGTTGAAATAACTGCTTTTACTCCAAGCAATAATGTCCCTTTAGCGGCCCAATCCCTACTACTTCCTGTACCATATTGACTTCCAGCAAGTACAATCAACGGTATATTTTCTGATTGGTATTTCATTGAAGCGTCATAAACATCCATAACTTCTTGAGTTGGTAAATAGGTAGTAAAACCTCCTTCTGTATCTGGTGCTAACTGATTTCTAATTCGAATATTTGCAAATGTACCTCGCATCATCACTTCATGATTTCCTCGACGGCTACCAAATGAATTGAAGTCAATAGGCGAAACTCCTTTTTCAACCAAATAACGTCCTGCTGGACCAGATGATGGAAAAGCTCCAGCCGGGGAAATGTGATCCGTTGTTACAGAATCTCCCAATTTTAATAACACACGAGCATTTTCAATGGAACTTATTTTTTCTGGTTCTAATTTTATTCCTTCAAAAAATGTTGGCAATCGTACATAAGTTGATTCTGATTCCCAATTATACAATGAACTTGTATCTGCTGGAATTGAGTCCCAAAGTGGTTCTTGCATAATATCAGAATATTTTTCTTGAAACATTTCAGGTGTTATTGCAAGTTTTATTGTTTCGTTTAATTCTTTATCTGATGGCCAAATATCTGCTAAAAATACTGGTTTATCATTCACATCATAACCTAATGGATCCGTAGTAAAATCAATATTTAATGTACCTGCTAAAGCATATGCCACAACTAAAGGTGGACTGGCAAGATAACTAGCCTTAACATTTTGATGCACCCTTCCTTCAAAATTTCTATTTCCAGAAATAACACTGCCTACAATTAATTCTTTTTCAATAATTGCGTTATCTATTGATTCGGGTAGGGGCCCAGAGTTACCAATACATGTCGTACATCCATATCCAACTACATTAAATCCAAGAGCAGATAAATCTTGATATAAATCTGCTTTTTTGTAATATTCTGTTACAACTCTACTACCCGGGGCAAGTGATGTTTTTACCCATGGTTTTACCGTTAGACCTTTTTCTCTTGCATTACGAGCGATTAAACCTGCTGCAAGCATGACACTAGGATTAGATGTATTAGTACACGAAGTGATTGCTGCAATTACTACATCACCATGTTTCAATTCAAATTCATCTAATTTTTGAAAATCTGTTAATTGATCTTTAGAAAGCCCATGCCCACTATGCCCAATAGGTGCTGTTAAAGAATTAACAAAATGTGATTTCATATTTGAAAGATTAACTCTATCTTGAGGCCTTTTTGGACCTGCTAAAGCAGGCTCTATTAAAGATAAATCTAATTCTAAAATTGTAGAATATTCTGGTTCATGAAATGATGAATCATACCATAATGATTGTGCCTTAGAATAAGATTCTACATCAGAAACGTGTTTTGAATCTCTTCCAGATAATAGCATATATTCCAACGTTACTTCATCAACTGGAAAAAAACCACAAGTTGCACCATATTCTGGCGCCATATTTGCAATTGTGGCTCTATCTGGAAGAGATAATCCTGACATACCTTCACCAAAAAATTCCACAAATTTACCAACTACTCCATATTCTCTCAAAACTTGTACAATTCTAAGAGTCATGTCTGTAGCTGTAACTCCTGGAGACAATGAACCTGTAAGTCTCATTCCTACAACATCGGGAGACAACATGTAAATTGGTTGTCCCAGCATTACAGCTTCTGCTTCAATTCCTCCAACTCCCCAACCAAGCACTCCAAGTCCATTAATCATGGTTGTATGTGAATCTGTACCAACTAATGTATCAGATAACCAAACTCCATCTTCATCTCTAGCTACAGTGGCAATCCATTCTAAATTTACTTGATGTACAATACCTCTACCCGGGGGAATTGCTCTAAATTTACTAAGATTCTTTTGACCCCATTTCAAAAATTTATATCTTTCCATATTTCGATTATATTCTATTTTTAAATTGAGTTCGTTTGCATTTATGTGTGCACCGGAATAATCAACTTGCACTGAATGATCTATTACAAGATCTACTGGCACTTGTGGATTAACAGCATTAGGGTCGCCATCTAATTCTACCATTGCATTTCTAAGTGCTGCCATATCAACTACTGCAGGTACCCCTGTAAAATCCTGAAGAATTACTCTTGAAGGCATAAATGGAATTTCAGTTCTTTCACTATTTCCTCTCCAACTTGCTATTGTTTTAACATCTTCTTCAGTAATTAAGAAACCATCACAATTTCTTAAAGCACCTTCAAGAAGCACTCTTATAGAATATGGTAATGTTTCTATTTTACAATATCCTTTTTTTTCAAGTAAAGATATATCATAATATGAACCTTTGCCACCCTCTGTTAAAGTAAATTGACTAACTGGAAAAAGGCTGGAACTCATTATGCATCGCGACCAAGCGATTTCCTATGAAGATAACTTCTATTAGATTTAAAGAAGATCGATATAAATAAAGGCTTTACACACAGAATCTGCTACTGAATCACATTCACCCTCTAAATCAATTCTTACTATAGTTGGTATTTCATCTACGGGTGTATCTCCGGAAGCTGTAGTAACACTACTAATACGATCTATTGCATCTATTCCCGAAACTACTTCTCCATCAATTGTACCACTCACTGCTTGCCCAAACACTGTATGAATTCCATCTAAATGACTTGGAGGACCATTTGGGCCGTCTTTATCAACAAAATAAAATTGACTCCCCCCCGTATTTGGACTAGATGTTTTTGCCATTGCCAAAGTTCCTGCTTTATGTGTCAATCCATTATTAGCTTCATCAGGTACAGTCCATGCACTTTCACCTTGACCCCCACAAGTTGAATCACCACTTGCTTGACCATCACAATAGCCATACCAACTAGATGCATATCCTCCGCTTCCATCTTGATTTTCAATATCTCCACCTTGAACCATAAATTCATCTATTATTCTATGAAACTTAATTCCATCATACATCCCATTTTCTGCATGAATTCTAAAATTTTGTACATGAGTAGGAGATAATTGATCGTTTAAATCCACTTCAATCATTATATCCGCTCTTTTTTGAGCGTCATAAATTGCTTTTGCTGCAACAATACTGCCTACTATAATTAGTGGTATCATTAACAAACCCCAAAAAGTTGGTGTTTGGTCACTTACAAGTTTAGGAAGTACTGAAGCTCGAATTCCTGCCTCCATCATACTATTTTCAAGCATATTTTTTGCTTGTACCATCTCTTTATTTTTAGGATCAAGTTTTAGTGCTTTTGTATATTGTTTTAATCCGTCACGTAACAACCTTTTTTTCTCCAAAGGACTGCTGCTTAAACCTGCCATCTGTACTTTTGCATCTCCTGCTAATTTGTATATCTGAGATGATTCATTTGCTTCATCCCAATTTTTCCGAAGAATTTGTAATGCTTCTTCTGGTTTTTTCTGTTCTATGAGTGCTTCGGCCTTGGCAATTGGGGTTTCTGACTTCTTCGCCATAACCTTGCCGACTTGCTACTTAGTTTTGAAAGTAGATGATGCATAGTGTTCATAAAATATACCCATACGTTGAAAGAGCGTAATCTAAACGCTATCATTCAAGGGCAACCATGTGTCCAGAAAAACAAGAAAGTTTTCGAAATTTCAAGGGGGGTACAATATGGTAAACATCACAAATGATTGCAGTATTAATATTGCAACTGCAAATGGAACTGGTTCACAAAGTGCTAATTTAATTATTCTTCAAACCTTATTTGATATGGGTGTTGATGTAAGCGGAAAAAATTTCTTTCCGTCAAATATTTCTGGATTACCCACATGGTATATTATTAGAGTTTCTGAGAATGGATATCAAGCTCCTGGAAATGGAATACAAATTCAAATACTAATGAATAAAGCAACTTGGTTAAAAGATGTAGAAAAACTAGAACCAGGAACAGTAATCATATACAATTCAGATGTAGGTCTTCCCATTGATAGAGAGGATTGTATTTTATATCCTATTCCAATGACAAAAATGGCTAGAAAAATTCATCCAAAACTTGCAAGGATGATTGCAAATGTAATTTATGTAGGTGTAATTGCAGAAATTTTAAATTTGGATCAAAAGATGATAGAAGCATCAATTTCTAAACAATTTAAAGGAAAAGAGAAAGCAATTCAATTAAATTTAACCGCAGCAAATGCAGGCAGGGAATATTTTCAAGAAAATCTAGAAAAATTAGACCCTTATGTGATTGAACGTAGAACTAAAGATGATGAGGCCTTTTTGATAGAAGGGAATGAAGCTGTTGCGCTTGGAGCACTTTATGGTGGCTTAACTTTACTTGCATGGTACCCGATTACTCCCTCCTCATCTGTTGCAGAGTCTATCATTGAATGGATTCCAAAACTTAGATTAGACAAAGATGGTAAATCAACATGCGCAGTTGTACAAGCAGAAGATGAAGTTGCTGCAGCAGGCATGATTATTGGGGGAGGATGGGCTGGTGGTCGTTCAATGACTGCAACTAGTGGGCCTGGTGTTTCTTTAATGTCTGAATTTATTGGCCTTTCATATTTCGCTGAAATTCCTTGTGTCATTTGGAATGTAAACCGAACTGGCCCCTCAACAGG
>CAZMJH010000112.1:0-4896 GCA_964566595.1 uncultured Candidatus Poseidoniales archaeon | reverse complement strand
TGCAGTAAAATTAGGGTCATTACCACTAATTCCGCCTCCCACAAGGTATGCCTAGAAACCTACGCGATATTCTTTACCAGATTCCCAATTTATGAATATTGGGAAATCTACAGAATCTACTTCTCCTGGGGCAAGTTCATACACTTTAGTTGTAGATTGATTAAACACCATAGTAGATGTTGCTGTTTCAATAACTTCCAAATTGAATACATAATTACCGGCCAAAACTCCATTAATAACTTGAGCACTAAATTCATGATTTTCTACTTCATCAATTGGATAAAGACAACGATATTGATTGTCATCAACACATTTAAGATAATTTGGAGGATTAATAAATAAGTTCACACTTTCCACGTTAAATGTTGCTCTAGATTTATTATTTTCTTCTACTATTTCCTCTTCTCCAAACCATTTTGTCCCAGATGTTTGATTGTCGAAAATTGTTGTTACTTCAAATCGGTATACTCCAGGTCCAAAATCATGCTCTCCAAAGTCTATTTCAACTTCTTCCTGTGCATCAACATCAGAAACAGATTGAGTATAAGTTGTATCTGGAACAAATGTAAATTCTTTAACTGAAACATTATCAATTGCTATTCCCAGATATCCATTATTTTGGCCATTATATCCATCATCATTAGATTCAAAATGGAATGTAATATCAACATCTGATGCTCCATCTAAAGATGTACATTCGGTATAATAATACCCTCCAATTACTCTTGAAGTATTAAGCAGATAAATGTGTGTAAAATCGATTGATGTTGATTTTACTTCTCCCGCTGAGTTGAATAAAAATTGTTCTTCTCTACCATTATTGGGATCAACAACATCTCCTACATATTCAATTTCATCGGATGAGCAATAATTGTCATTATTATAATCATTATATTGTCCATAAATTATTCCTTCATATTGTTCATCTACACCAATTGTTCCATCACCATTTACATCTTTAGACCACTCAATGAACAATTGTACTGTATCTTCATAATTATAATAAGATCCGTTATTACTAATGTAATAATGTGTATCTGCATAATATTCAAAGCTTAAAGCAGCATAGGTACCTGCTAAATTAGATAAATCAATATTTGTTATACTCATATTTTCATTCCAATTATCTCCATACCCATCCTGACTTGTTTGTAACACATCTGGATGACCAAACCACCAAGCAGAACTACCAATCTTGGCATCAAGAATATCAGAATCATCAACAATGGCTCCTTGACCATCTGTATCATCATCAATATGGACATATTTTTGTGGATTTTCAAAACTTTCACTACATTGTTTTTGATCGGGACCACACATTAATTGTGTTGGAAGTGCATATAAAATTGTAGCCTGTACATCGAAATCCATCTCAGTATTACCGTAATTTGTAACTGTTGCTTTCATTGGCAATTCGCCTTCAGCATACAATCCTCCATCATCAAAGAAATCTACACTAACAACTCCTGGATCAAACAAATTTTGTGTTTGAATAAAATATTTCAAATTATTATTAATTGTTTGTTCATTTGTCCAAGACGGATCAGGTGTAATTTGCGCGCTTATCCTATACGTCTTCTCATTTTCAAAATCAAACGGCACTTGTTCTACAATTTCATCTCCAGGTTGAAGATTATTTACGGGAACCGGTCGATTATTTTCGTAAATATTTGTAAATGATGTTTGTTGTTTTGTAATTGAAAGATTATCAAAAGCATATCCATCTAACCCTGACCAATATGTTTCATTTTCATAACCAACGCTTCCTTGAAATCCACTACGAAAACGGAATCTTAAATCTACTTCTTCACCGGCCCAGTTTGATAAATCAAATTGACCCAATCCTTCTGCTGTATATGGCTGCCATCCATAATGAGTGCCCCCATAAACTCCACTTGCGGTTCCTGGTGAAAATCGTTCAGCATCTCCATTTACTATTTTATTTAAAACTCGATCATTATCAAATCCGCCCCATTGTGCAACTCCTGCGGGACAATAACCATCTAAAATTGCCATAAATGGACAAGAAATCGGTTCCCAACCCCCATCTTCGGTATTAATTTCAATAAATCCTGTATCATCATAAACCCAATACATTGCATAGAATCCATTACCTGAATTTCCTAATCCTGTATAATCATATGAACCAAATAAATCTAAACTAAGCCAAGCACGATCTGCTCCTGTAAGATCTACGTCGTGTAAAATTAATGCTTCATCCCAATTTTGCCCATATCCAGACCATGTTGTTCCAGACGTATTCTGAACATTCGTACCAGCCCAATAAAAATCAGTAGGATTATTTCCTTCCCAATTTGCTTGAAATGAATTATTATAATCTTCATCCCCGTCATCAGATGAACCAGTGGTAGTGTTAGATTGAATATGCCAATGAGTACTTTCATCCGGTAAATATTCTTGAATTGTCCAACTACAACCGGAACCACAACCTTGTGTTTCTTCGGAACCATCAAACGTATTTGCATAAACAGTACTATTTATGCTAGAAGAAGGATCTATTTCATCAATTGTAACATCTAAATCAAAAGTTCCGGATAATTCTTCCATTCCTCCATTCACAAGAGTGAGATTTACATCTCTGGTTCCTTCACCAACAATTCCATAATAGGAGTCAGTAGGCCCTATCTCTATGTTTTCTAGTGCTAAATCTTTGTAATCCATTTCAATAATTGTAATGTGGTCATATTGGCCATTCCAACCACGGCTTTCAGCCCAAAAATACGGATTACCCCATGCATAATCTGTATAGCCCACAACAATATCTGGTGCACTATTTGGTGAACCTACAAATTGCTCAACTGTAGCAAAAGAGGCTCTAGTACCAACATCATATGAAAGTGGATCTTTGTATCCGTTTGTTTTTGAAAGTACAACTTGTATACTAGAAACTGTATCAAAATAATATGTGTTAAATTGTTGTCCTGAAGAAGATGACGATTCAAAACCTTCCAATAATGTTGGAACAATAAAATCCGGTTTTCCATCATTATTTAATTCTGAAATAGAAACTGTAAACGCCACGTACGTTCCAAAAAATTCTTTCTGAACTGTAGACCACGGACCAGTTCCCGTTCTAGATGTAAATGTAATATTCTCTGAATTTTCATCGGTCATCGCTACTGTGTCAATATATCCATCCTCATCAATATCTGAAATATCAAATCCACCCCATCCAGTATTAAGAGTTACTTCAACAGGATTATTTGTAGAAGTTCCACTTTGTTGTGTTGTTGCATCAAGAGGGAATCTACCTCCTGCTAAAGTACAGTCGAATTCCATAACGGTCACATTATCTCCAGTTCCTGGATTAGTCAATTGTCCAGTAGTATAATCCACACCATAATCTCTTAGAAGCCAAATATCTTGATCTTCGCAATCTGCGGGATTAGGTTGACCCCCTGGTAATGTTCCAATGGCTTCTCCTCTATTTCCAATCTCAAATGATCTGAACGCAAATGTTGTAGAACGGCCTAAAGTGGTTAATTCAGAAGCGGCAGCTGTTGGATTCGGTCCCGCATAAACTACAATATTTTGTGTTGTTATATCTGTTGCCAATTCTAAAACAGCAATATCATCATTATCATCACCATCAAAATCTCCTACTTTAAGATCCCAGACATAAAAATGAGTGAATCTTTCACCTATTGTGAAAGTTCTTGAATTACATCCATCGTTATTTACAATTGTAACATTTCCTGGCTGAGGTGGTTGATTAAATGGCAAATTAGCTTGCCAAATTACAATATCTGCAGGGCCATCTGCATTATTCTTTATTTCTACTCTTTCTACAAATGCTATATCTGTCCAATCAGCTTCTCTACGTGGAGAATTAGATACCCAGATATCTGTTCTTTCTGTGAAATCTCCAGTCCCATCATTCCAAAGAACAGTAATTCTATGAGAAAAATCAGTTGCAATAGCAAGGTCTTTATGACCATCACAATCAAAATCTGAAATTGCAATATCTGTTGGGTTATAATGAGTAGTATATTGGCGTGATATTGATGCTCCTGCAAAATCAATCGCCGCTAGGCTAGATAATAGCATTATCAAAACTAACGAAATACTTCTGAAACGTTTGCCACCGAGATTCTGTTCATAATTCATGTCTAATCACTATCTTGCGACCTGCAAAGCGTTATTATCCCTTTGGTTTTATGGTTTAAACAAAAACACCCACTACGTGGGTGTAATTTTTACAAAAATATTCAAATTTTTAAGAATTCATCCAAGCAGGTACTGGGCCAAATGATAGATTATTTCCTGCGGTTATTTTCATTAATTTTCCCATCCTATACAACTTCTCTAACCATAATTCTAATTCCATACCTTCTCGTTCTCCTAATTTTTCTGAAGCTACCGCTTCAATTATGTCAAAAGGCAAAGAAGTTACTCCAAATCTACTTAATGCTATTTTGAATAATTCTGCTAACCACGCTTCAGACATTGGATCTTGAACAAGTGCCCCTTTTTTGGGCTCTGGTTGTTTCAACTGATCAAATTGTTCTGCCATCTCTTCCATTGTTGGTATTTCTTGTGCTGCTGCACCATAATTTTCTAATTTTGAATCAATGTCTAAACTTCCTATGGGACGTAACACAATTGGTATTCGAGAAGGATCTGGAGAGGGGCCCATACTTTGAACTAATTCCTGGTCCGATATCAATGCTGTGTTTTTATTATCATCAATAGATAAATTAATTCCGTCTTTAATTGGTTGTAACCATCCTTTTTCTTCTAAACTCATATTGTTAATTAAATCTTTAACCCATATAGCGTCTCCTTCAATCACTATTTCAATATCATCTTCACTTTCTTGATACACATATCTGACGGGGCCATGTATACCTGGCTGCATAGACTCGGATTTTGAAT
>CAZMJH010000111.1:0-4990 GCA_964566595.1 uncultured Candidatus Poseidoniales archaeon | reverse complement strand
AAAACGTCTTGAAATGGAGAACTTCAAATCATTCAAAGGCGAAATTGTAGTGCCCTATGACAGGGGATTTACCGCCATTACCGGACCTAATGGATCTGGTAAAAGTAATTGTGGTGACGCAATACAATTCGTCCTTGGATATAAATCTGCAAAAGATGTACGTGCTAATAACGTACTGGACTTATTATTTAATGGAGGGAAAAATGACAAACCTGCAAAATATTGTAAAGTGAGTTTGATATTTGACAATCCAGAAGATTCAGAAGGATCTAGAAGATTAAAAATAGATGCTGACGAAGTACATTTTACCAGGACTGTTAGAAAAACTCGATCTGGAAGCGCTGCTTCAAATTACTACCTTAATGGAGAATCAAGTAGCCAAAGGCAATTCAAATTATTACTCTCAAGCGCAAATGCAAGAGCGGATGGATATAATATCGTACTTCAAGGAATGGTTACTGAATTAGCAACAAAGACTCCCATAAGTCGTAGAAAAGTGTTCGAAGAAGTTGCAGGAGTTACTTCTTATGATGATGAAATACGGAAAGCAGACAGGCAAAGAAAAAGAGTTGAAGAATATCTCGAACGCATAGAATTATTAGAAGAAGAATTGAAAGTAAGATTAAAAGATTTGAAAGCTGAACGCACACAGGCACTAAAATATAAAGAATTGAAAAAAGAATTAGATGAGGCAAGAATTCTCTTACATCAATCGAGATATTGCAGTGCACAAGCTGAAATTGAATATGTGGCTCAAGAACAAAGTAATTGTAATACTGAAGCAAAGGAAGCATCTAAAAAAGCCCAAGATGGTGAAAAACAATTACTTACAATAGAAGAAAAAGTCCTTGCTATTGAAAAACAAATGAGAGAATTGCTTGGAGATGAAAGTAGTTCTCTAATGGATTCATTAAATCAATTTAAATTAGAAATTGATAGAAGAAGTGATAAAATTTCAGAATCTGAAGAATCAATAACCGATAATTTAGAAAATATAGAATATTTTACCGAAGAAGCCGGAGAAGCTTCTAAAAATTTAGAAGATCACCTTTCAAAACAAAACAATGCAAAAACATCTATGCAAGAAGCAAAAAATGCATTTAAAAAGGCTGAAAAATCTGAATCTGAAGCAAAAAATGCACTTATGGCGGGAGATAAAGAAACAAATACACTCACCAGAGAATTAGGGAAAGCCAATCAGGCAGTAAGTGATTCTGCCGCTACACTTAACAAAGTTCAACTTGAATTCGATAGAGCAGAACAAGCATATGATTTGTCAATTAAACATCTAGCAGCACTTCAAGAAGAAGAAGATGAGGCAAGACTCTCAAGAGATGACCTAATTATGCAAGGGGAAGATTTGAAAGGTGATAATTCTGGAGAAGATAGAGAAAGTTTAGCTGCAGAATTAACTCAACGTCAACGAGAAGAACAAAAATTAAGAGAAGAATATGAAGCAATAAATGGAAGATTACTCTCTGCTGAAAGAGATTTAGTAAAAGCACGTGCCGAGATGGAAAACAAAAGTGGAATAAGAGGAGGAATGGCAATGGCTGTTTCAGCCATTCTTGCTAGAAGAGATGAAGGTGATTTAAAAGGTGTATTAGGCACAATAAGTCAGTTAGCAAAACCAAAAGAGACTACTCATGAAAGTGCATTAGCAACTGCAATAGGCGCTGGAATGCAAAGTATAGTAGTAGAAAACGATGATGTGGCCGCTCAATGTATCGCATGGTTAAGAGAAAATAAAGCAGGAAGAGCTACATTTCTACCCCTAAATAAATTACAAGTCAGAAGGCCAAGTGGAAAAGCGGTTATGCTTACTAAAGAAGCTAATGTAGAAGGATTTGCATGGGAATTATTAGATTACGATCCAAGAATTGAGCTTGCTGTAAAATATGTTCTCCGAGATACATTACTAGTAACAAACCTATCTACTGCTAGAAAACACATGGGTGGTGTTCGTATGGTTACACTGAAAGGTGATCTAACCGAAGCAGGAGGAGCAATGGTTGGAGGAAATCAACGTAAAAATCGTGTTCTTTTCGGTGGCCAAATTGCAGGAAGTGGAGAAGTTGAAAGATTAGATTCAGAAATCAATAGACTACAACTCCTTAGTGATACTGTTCAATCCGCATTAACTGAATCTCGAAAACAACAACAATCTGTACATCAAAAAATAAATAATTTAACTACAAATGATAGTATGTCTAAAGTTAAACAATGGAATATTGAATTAAAAGCCGCTGAAGATAAATTATTAAAAATATGTAACGCAATTAAGGAATCTCAAAAATCTGTCAATCTTACAAATAAAGAAAAGGATGAAAAAGAAAGAAAATTGGAATCTGCAAACAAAGCATGTCAAGATGCTGAAGAAAGTAGAAAAGATGCAAATTTAAAATTACAACAAGGAAGTCCAGAACATTTGCAAAAAACATTGCGAGAAGTGCAAGAACTCCGGGTAAATGCTCAGGCAATTCAAGCTAAAGCAGAAGCACAATTAGCCGGTGGAGAAGAACATACAAAAATTCTAAATGAAAGATTAAATGAATTGAAAAATAAAATAGAATCTTTCAAAACAGACTCGGAAAATAAAAAGAACGCAATAGTTACGTGGAAAAAAGAACAAAAACAATTAAAATCAGAATTAAAAATAATTGAAGATAAATATTCTACGATAACTGAAGAAAATAAAGAACTTGAGGATTCAAGAGTTAAACTTGTAGAAGAAAGAGGTAGTTTGAGAACTACAGTAAATCAATTAATTCAACAATCTGAATCTGCTCGAAGAAGAGCTTCTGAACATACTATTACACTAGAAAGTAAACGGGAATTACTTGCCACACTTATTGAAGAAATGGAACTTGCAGGAGTAAAACCACCTAAACCTGGAATATCAATACCCACAATTGCACAATCAGAAAATAAAATTCGTGGAATTGAACGAAGATTGGAGTTCATTGGAAATGTAAATATGCTTTCAATAGAACAATATGACCGTACAGAAACAAGATTGGATGAACTTAAAACAGACAATAAATTATGTCAATCTAGACGTAAATCATTAATTGAGATTTCTGAAAAATTAGAAAAACAACGTAAAAAACGTCTTTTAGCCGTTTTCAAAGAAGTAAATAAAAACTTCAAAAATGTATATCGATTACTTTCAGATGGAGGAAGAGGAGAATTACGTCTTGAACACCCTAATGATCCTTTCAAGGGAGGATTGGAAATGTGGTGCCAACCTAAAGGAAAGAGTTCTAGAAGCAGATTAAACGGATTATCCGGTGGAGAAAAATCCATGGCAGCATTATCCTTAATTTTTGCAATTCAAGATCATGATCCGTCTCCGTTTTATTACTTTGATGAAGTAGACCAAAATCTTGATGCCTTTAATGCTGAAAGAATTGCGAGACTTTGTAAAGCTAGAGCAAATAGTGCTCAATTCTTAATGGTTACATTAAGAAAAGTAAGTTTACAATTAGCAGATCACCACATTGGAATTACACATGCAGGAGATGGTTGTAGTAGAAGAATTGCTGATTTCAATAGAGAAAGAGCTATTGAACTTGGTGAAAAAGAAGAGGCTTTTCGTGAAAAAGCTGCTGAAAAAGCTGCTGAAAAAGCTGAAAAATTATCTGGACTTCCATCTGAAGAAGATATGCCCCAAGTACCAGAACCACTTACTGCACCTCCAAGTTTGGGTGGTTTAGATGTCGAGATAGAAGGTGAAATTGAATTAGAAGAAGATTCCTCAATGATTGCCCTTTCTGAAAGGGCTGAGGAATTAAAAGAGGATATTGAGGAACTTCAGGATTTGAAAGCAGCAATAAAAGAAGTTGAGGAAACGAATGAAGAAATCAATACAATAGAGGACCTAGAATCTATTGAGGAGTCATGAACGGTGGTTGACAAATGCAATCAAAACTTGACTCATATTTTATTAGAGAAGATATTATTAACAATCTTTTAGAAACAAAAGAAGAAACTAGGGAAGAAGCAATCGATTATGCAGATAGGTTAGTTACAATTGCTGAAATGGAAAATGCTGAATATACCTCTTTAGAAGATCCTTTTGATCGATCAGTAGCATTGGTGTTTGAATTAGTAAAAGATGCTGACTTAGACCCTTGGGATATTGATTTAGGGGCTTTTGTAACATTGTTTGGGGAAAGAATAAGGAAAAATTCTGATAATATAGATTTACCATCTTGTGGAAGATTACTACGATTGGCATGGGCTGTACTCAGGGGACAAGTAGAAGATTTATTGGATCGTCAAAATAGAGCTGATATGGAAGACGATATGAATGATGAATTTTTAATGGATGAAGGATGGATGACTGATTTCAGTGATGATGAATTCAATTTTACCAATAATGTAATTTCAGGAGAAATAGAGGCAGATTTGAATGGATTATTTGAAGAAAGAGTGCGTAGGGAAGAAGGTCGTCCTGTCACACTGGGTGATTTATTAGGGGCATTAAGAGGAGCTTGTGATGATGCCGAAATTACTAGAATAAGAGAAGAAAATAGACGTAAATACAAATTAGAAGTAGAACAAGCACTGGGAAGTGTTGGCGCTAGAATGCACGATGAAGATCTTGAAGGTGACATTGAATTGTGTTGGAACCTTATGAGAAAAATGAATAAAAATGGAGAAATTGATCTTGACTCTTTATCTAATGGAGTTTCTGAACAATTAAAAAAGGATGGTTTTGATGATGAAAACATATCTACTGAGGCAAAAGTAACTGGTCTTGTATCAATGTTATTTCTAACTCACAGAGGATTTACAGATATCAGACAAGATTCAGTGCCTAATGGGAAAATAATAATCAAAGACCTTTGGCCAAAAATGAAAGATTGGAATACAATTAAAGAAAAAATTGTTGGTAAAAATGATGATGATGCTGAATTTATGCGAAAGGAAGAGCCACAGTATCTTAGAGAACGTGCAAAAGAAAAGATGGAAGAAATTGAAAATA
>CAZMJH010000110.1:0-5002 GCA_964566595.1 uncultured Candidatus Poseidoniales archaeon | reverse complement strand
CGTTCAATTCTAGTCTTCGACTTCGCGGCACACACTTAATTATTCACGACCAACTGTTCACTTATTTGAGATAATAATGAATTTTATCCCACTCTCAAGGCCTGACATTGTACAAACGTTCAATTTTAAATAAAAATATTGAGGGAATCATCATTAGTATTTCCCGTAAAAACTTGTGTTTTAATCGTTATTCCTATCACCTTTGAGTGTGTCCGATAAGCATGCAGGATTCAGAGAGACGGGAGAGTGTTTCTGGAAGTTTGCATCCAGTAACTATACCTACTGGGACAAAATTAAATTGTAAATCATGGGCAACTGAGGCTGCATATCGTATGTTGCATCATAATTTACATCCAGATGTTGCAGAAATACCTGAACAACTTGTGGTGTATGGTGGGACAGGTAAATGTGCTAGGGATTGGGAATCTTGGAAGGCTATAAGGGATCAATTATTAATTTTAGAAGATAATGAAACCCTTTTGGTACAGTCTGGTAAACCCGTAGGAGTAGTTCCAAGTCATTCAGATGCCCCCCGAATATTAATTGCCAACTCCAATTTAGTAGGGAATTGGGCTACCAAAAAACATTTTGATGATTTGGAGGATAAAGGTTTGATAATGTATGGCCAAATGACTGCAGGCTCTTGGATTTATATTGGTACACAAGGAATATTACAAGGGACTTATGAAACATTGGCAGCAGCTGCTAAAGAGCATTTTGATGCATCTGATTTAACTGGTCGTATATTCTTAACAGGAGGTTGTGGAGGTATGGGGGGCGCTCAACCTCTTGCATGTACTATGTTGAATGGAATTTGTTTAATTGTAGATGTAGATGAGGTTAGATTGGATTTTAGATTGCGTACAAAATATTTAGACGTAAAGGCAAAAGACATTGATCATGCACTTTCACTTTGTGATTCTGCCAAGTTAAATTCAAAACCACTTTCTGTAGGATTAGTTGGGAATGCTGCTGAGATTTTTCCGGAATTATTACAAAGAGGATTCAAACCAGATATTGTGAGTGATCAAACAAGTGCACATGATCCTTTAGATGGGTATGTGCCCCCTGGTATGGAGGGTCTTTCTAAATCAAAAAGGCATTCTATTAGGGGAGAATATATTCTTGCATCACAAAAAGCGATGGCAAAGCATGTTGATGCAATGTGTAGTTTTCAAGATGCAGGCTCTGTTGTTTTTGATTATGGAAATAATATACGTGAGCAGGCAACATTAGGTGGCTTAGAGAGGAATAAGGCTTTTCAATTTCCTGGTTTTGTGCCAGCGTATATTAGGCCCTTATTTTGTGAGGGAAAGGGCCCATTTAGGTGGGTTGCTTTGTCAGGAAATCCTGCAGACATTCATAAATCAGATGAGTTAGTTAAAAAATTATTTCCAAAGGATAGATCTTTGAAAAATTGGATAGATATGGCTCAAAAAAAGGTTTCTTTTCAAGGATTACCTAGTAGAATATGTTGGTTAGGATTAGGTGATCGGGCAAAATTTGGACTCGCATTAAACCAATTAGTTGCTGAGGGAGAAATTAGTGCCCCTATAGTTATTGGAAGAGATCATCTTGATTGTGGGTCTGTAGCTTCACCTTACAGGGAATCAGAAAGTATGCTTGATGGTACAGATGCTGTAGCAGATTGGCCTTTGTTAAATGGCATGGCAAATATTTGTGGTGGTGCCACGTGGGTTTCTATGCACCACGGAGGCGGAGTTGGTATAGGTTATTCTCAACATTCGGGAATGGTTATAGTTGCTGACGGAACTCCTGAGGCTGCTAAAAGAATAGAACGTGTACTTACTACAGATCCACTTACAGGCATATATCGTCATTTAGATGCGGGATATAAAGAGGCTAATGATGTTGCAAAATCTAATGGGGTATCGACCCCATTACCATTTAAACAGCGTAATTAGATGATTATCGTTATATGCTAAATCTTTAAGCAGTTAATATGACGGTTGTTTTAGATGGGTCTAGTCTGAGTATTGAAGATGTAGTAGATGTGGCTAGAAATCGTATAGAAGTGAAAGTATCCGAAGATTCTTGGAAGAGGATTGAAACTTGTCGTAAAATGATACAGGAAAAAATTGATTCACATGAAATTATGTATGGTGTTACAACGGGAATTGGAGAGTTTAGTGAAGTTGTTCTAGATGCAGAACAATTAGAAACATTTCAAAAATTTTTGATATATTCTCATGCTGCAGGCATTGGAGGGCCTCTTGATGAGGAAACAGTTCGTGCAGGAATGTGTGGAAGAATAAATGTTCATTGTCATGGAAATAGTGGCGGAAGGAAGGAAATAACTGAGAAACTAATAGAATGTCTTAATGCAGGAATTACGCCAGTATGTGCAGAAATAGGATCTGTGGGGGCATGTGGTGATTTAAGTCCAATGAGTCAAATGGCAATGACATTAATGGGTGAAGGGGATGCTTTTTTTGAAGGAAAAAGAATGACTTCATTAGATGCTTTGAAAATGTGTAATATTGAACCTTTGACTCTTCAAGCAAGAGATGGTTTGGCATTAATTAATCGCAGTAATATGTAGACTGGAATGGCCGCATTAATATTGCATGATGCGAGATTATGGGCAAAGAGTCATGATATTGTTGCTGCAATGACATTAGAAGCATTAAATGCTAATATGACGCCTTATGATTCAAAATTACATGAGTTAAGGGGCTTTCAAGGCTCTATTGATGTAGCAGAAAATTTACGTTTACTTACTAAGAATTCGAAAATATTATCACAAACAGGAAAAAAGGTACAAGATGCGTATTCATTGAGATCTACTCCGCAAGTTGCAGGTGGTTTGCGGGATGCAATAAATTATGCAATTTCACAAGTAGAAATAGAATTGAATGGTGTGGGAGATAACCCCGTATTTATTCCCGATGAATCAAGAGTTATTACGGGAGCAAATTTTCAAGGAACACCAGTAGCATTGCCGATGGAAATGGTTGGAACCGGTTTATCTATGGTGGCAGTATTATCCGAAAGGCGTTTAAATCGATTAACAAATCCAGCATTATCTTCGGGATTGCCTCCCTTTTTAACAGAAAAACCAGGATTGCATTCTGGACTTATGGTTGCTCAATATACTGCTTGTGCCCTTGTTGCAGAAACGAGGATATTGTCTCATCCTGCAGCAAATCAAAGTATTCCTGCGGCTGCAGATCAAGAAGATTTTGTTTCAATGGGGATGACGACAACTCAAAAAACAAGAAAGATACTCAACAATTGTTTTGGAGTTTTAGCTATTGAATTGATTGCAGCAGCACAAGCTTTGGATATACGGGGAATTGAACCTTCACCTATAGCCTCAGCAGTTAGAGATTGTATAAGGGAGGTAGTTCCTCATCTTGATGATGACAGACCTCTTTTTAATGATAATGATGCAGTGAATGAATTGTTAAAATCAGGTAAAATTGTAGAACTTGTTGAAAATTTATTGCCTAAATTTAATTAATTCATTGTACAAGTAATGTGTCGACAATGCGACTAATTTCATCTAATCCCGTTAATTGCCTAATTCTATATCTGTATGCATATGCTTTTGCTGTTTCCCCGCGTTCTTTCAAAATATCTAATCTCGCATCAATTTCAACAGCAGTTCTTACTAGATCTTCTACCATGAGATACAATTCATATGCATCTTCAGGATTTTGGTAATTCAATGCAGGTTCTAGTATACTGATGTCAAGATTCATCGCACGCCATTGCATTATTCTTTCACGCAATGTTTTTTGAGTAAAACCTTCTCGAGTAATTTTTGTTAGTAATTTTAATCCATCTACACGTAATTTTTCTTTCTTTTCTAATCTTTCTTCTTCTAAATTATTTTCATCATCATGAGTGGTTAAATCTGTTTCTGAATCCTCTGCTGGTGTTTGAATTATTGAAATTTCTCCTGCCTCACGCGTGATTTGAACAAGTTGAGTTTCTTCGAATGTACCCTTTTCAATACCTATGATGATAGACCATTTTGTATCCCCTATAGAGTCAACAATATTCCTGATAAATGAATGAACCGCATCAAAACCTTGCCGATCAGCTAGATATTCTAAACCATCAACCCATATGAGCCCATTACCTTCTTCAATTCTTGAGACAATTAGGTGATTCACATGCTCCAGACTTGGATTTATTGAATGATCACTTTCTTGCATAGTTAACCAACGAAAATCAACGTTTTCTATAGTGATGTGCCTAATTAGTCTTCGAGGTGATAATCTGGTTATAATTAATACATTTTCAGAATTATCTATTTGCCTAGAAAAATGTTGAAAACTCTCTTTCACAGATTCTGTAATTAACGTCCCAACCCTGCCAGAACTTGGAATTTCTAGTCTCATAATTGTTCAGCCCCTGTAAAGTACCCTTTTGACAGATTCGCTTCAATAATCTATTTAACCTCAATTTCGTGGGTTTTTTGATTTATTCAAAATTAAGTAGGGTTATAACGGGAATACTCATCGTCCTATGAGATTGACATGGTTGATGAGGCTGTATCTACTGATGATGAAGAACAAATGGCTGCGTGTGGAGCGTGTGGTTCTCTGTTACCAATTGACTCAAAAAGTTGTAGTGATTGCGGGGTATCTTTTTCAGGATTAAACACAGAACCTATGGGCGAATGTACAGCGTGTGGTGCAATGAATTTACTATCTTCAAAGCAATGCTGGAGATGTAATATTATGTTTATTGGATTAGAGGATGTTGATGGTGACGGAGCATTAGATTTAGTTTCAACAGATACTACTTTTTCTGATGAAAAGAAGGCTGCTGCTGAGGCAGAAGCAGAAGAAGATTCGGGAGAGGAAGATTCGGGAGAGGAAGATTCAGGAGATGAAGATTCGGGAGAGGAAGATTCAGGAGATGAAGATTCAGGAGATGAAGCTTCAGGAGATGAAGATTCAGGAGATGAAGATTCAGATGATGAAGATTCAGATGAAGATTCAGATGATGATGATGATGATGAAGATTC
>CAZMJH010000109.1:0-5087 GCA_964566595.1 uncultured Candidatus Poseidoniales archaeon | reverse complement strand
GAATATAGTCCTATAGTCTCTAGATCATTTCAACTTAATACTGTGCCACCAACTGTGACATTGACATCACCATCAGCAGATTCTAAACATGATCAAAATAGTGTAACCTTTAGAGGTTCAGCAAGTGATACTTATAGTGGAGTTAATTCACCAGATTTACATAAAATACACATTAAATTTACAAAAGAAGATGGATCTACTTTACCCACTGAAGAATTTGTTCCAGTAGATTGGAATGATTGGGAATATGAATGGGATTTCACTCCACATTCTTCAGGGATTTATACTGTTCAAGTTTGGGCTAGCGATTCTAAGTTTTGCCGCTATGATGTTGGAGAATGTGTACCTGTGGTTATGGATCTTGAAATTGAAAATGAAAACGCCTTGCCTATTGTGGAAATATATGGTCCATCCGGAGACATTCAAGGAAATCAGCAAACAAGAATTTATGGTTATGCTACAGATTTAGATGGTGATGTAAGTAGAGTAGAAGTAAATATCACTCACGCTTCAGGTGGATGGACTAAATTACCAAATGTCTATACATTTGATTCAAGCAAAAATTGGGAAACTTACTGGGATACATCTCAACTTAATCATTTAAGTGAGCATACAATTACGGTTCGTGCTTTTGATGCAGAAGATTACAGTATTCCAAAATCACTTAATGTAAAAATATTAAACCCTCCCGAAGAATTAGATCCTCCTCAATTCAATCAAACTAATTGGGATGAATCTCTAAATGGTGGAACTATAATAAAGATATTTTGTGATAAAGGTTCAAAATCTGTTGACAAATGCGGTACAGGATTAGAAATGGATTTGAATGATTTCTTTGAACATACTGGCGATTCACCACTTAATTTTAATATAGCAGGTAATGAAGAAGATTTTAATGAACATGATCAATTTATGTTTAGCGTATTAGTAATAAATCCAGACGGGGTGCTTACTTACAATCCTGCTATTTCTGCAATGAGCACATATTATTCTGAAGAATCACAATGGAGTTTTGTAGGAGTAGAAATAAGAGCATCTGATACTTATAATCAATCTGTATTGTCTCCTAAGTTTAATATTATTGTAATTGCTGTTGAGTTTTCTTTCCAAGCATTCCATAGTGATGAAGTGAATTCAGAAAATCCTGCAGTATATATTGGTACAGGAAGGCCAGGACAAGTTGTAAAAGCATACATGAGCTCTGGAAAAATCTCTCTTGGTGAAGCCATAGTTGATGAAGAAGGCACGTGGAGATTAGAAGTACCTCGTAGCTTTTTCCCAGAAGATGGAGGAAATATTGATATTGAGTTTGAATATGCAAGTAATTCTCATATGGTTTCGGGAGGTATTGCAGTTGAAAGCCCAGATGAAGGCATGTCATTGTTTATGATTATTTTAATCATATTTGCTGTTTTAGTAGTAGTTTTAGGGGTTTTAGCATATTTCTTTGTTGAATTTGAGGATGAAGATGACTTTTTAATGGAACAAGAAACAGAACCTCAAAAGGATCCGTATGCTTGGGGAAAAACTAACAACACACAACAAGAAGTAGTGCCGCAAACAACATCTCAAAGTATGGCAGATTCGAATCCTAATTTTGAAGCATATGTCCAACAATTAATTTCACAGGGTTATGATGAACCTACGGCAAGGGCACATGCTGAACAATATAGGGATAGGTTTTGATTTAAACTGGGATAAACGTATGACCATGGGATTGATAACCTTGGTAGAATAACGAAGGTATGGGACAATTATGAATAATCCAAAGCCAGGGGTTCAAGAACGTATTCTTTTGCACCTTCGTGATTATGTGGCATTTATTGAATCTGTAGAGGTGCCATTTGCATTATCTCAGATGGGCATTGCTAATGCTGTTGCAATAGCAAGAAGTAATGTTCCCCGAGCAATTTCGGGTTTGAAGGAACAAGGTTTGCTGATTGAAAGACAAGCCCATGTATCTGGCGTAACAAGAAAGCGTAAATCCTATTTTTTAACTTCAACTGGTGCTGAAATTGCTGATGAAACATGGAATCGACTTAGTGAACATCAATTTTCTATATTTTCAAGTGATGAAACTCTTTTGGAAACAACATTAGGAACTTCAAATGAAGTTTTACCCTTCAACATACGTCCTGTAGATGTTCTCCGTTATTTGGATGATGATGGAATATTAGACATTACAAAATTAACACCAGAATTAATTGAAAGAGATTTAACAAAAAGAGTTGAAAAACAATTGACATCGACACTTGGAGATTTACCAAGGTTGAGACATTTTTATGGAAGAACAATTGAACTTGAAGCAATAACTGAAACACTTGATGAGGGTCCATCAGCAATATTGATTCCAGGTATTGCAGGAATTGGTAAGACAAGTTTGGCAGCCAAAGTGCTTGAAAATTATACATTTCGTCGTAATTTGATTTATCACAGATGTCAACTTGGTGTGGGGGCTCGTTCATTTTTAGAAGATGTTGCTGGTTGGTTAAGTTCTATGGGTATTGAGAGCTTTAGTGATTATCTTGAAGCCAGTGCAGTTCCTAGGATTGATGAAACAGTTGAATTACTTGTAACATGTTTACAAAATGTGCCAGCATTAATCATAATTGATGATTATCATAAAACAGATGATGAATTATTTTATAAAATAATATACAATTTTACATTAAAAATCAAAGAAATGGGGGATCAATTAGGTTTAGTAATATTTTCAAGATCCTATCGACCTGTAATACCTCTTAGAGATAAAAAGGGTAATAGTGTTAGTACAATTTTACCTCTTGATGGATTGGATCAAGAAGCATCTAAGAATATCTTAAGTTCGTTTGAGAGTATTGGCACTGATGATTTCGAAAGAATATATGGTGTATCAAAAGGACACCCCTTGGTTTTGGAATTAATTAACAGAGGTGCATCTACAATGGAGCATCACTTAACTTTAGAAAATTATGTTTCTATGGAGATTTTCGATAAATTGTCTGCTGAAGAAAAAAGATTACTGCAATCGCTTGCGATTTATCGTGAACCTATACCCTTAGAAGCATTAACAAATTTGAATTTAGATTTGAATACACTTGATAAATTAGTTGAACAAGGATTAGCTAGAAGGGCAGATTCAGATAATTATGATGTACATGACTTAATACGTGAATTCACATTTAATGGTATAGATGAACAAGTGGCAATACCTTTACACATATCTGCAGCAGAATGGTACAAAAAGAAATTACACACCCCTCAGGATGTAATTGAATTTTTACATCATACTATAAGTCATGCAGATTCAGAAGTTGCTGCAGAAGAAATTGCATTAAGGGGTGCTGAATTAGTAAATTCTGGTCAGTTAGAATTATTAGGATTAATTAATCGATTAATTGATTCAAAAGGGCCTGCAAAAACGTGGGGTAAATTATGGCATCTTAGAGGTGAATTATTAGCATTAGTGGGGGATTTTGGAGGTGCTGAAGCATCTTTTACTGTTGCAATGGATCATGCAAATAAGGCAAAAGATATAGAATTAGAAAGTACATTACTTTCCTGTTTAGCAGATCTTGCTTGGAAAAGAGGAGATAGTACATTGGCATTAGATCTTCATAGACAAGCATTAAAGCGATTTATTGCTATTAAAAACTCAATTGGGGCATCTAGGACTTATACAAATATGAGTTATATATTCAGATTACAAGGTAAGAAACAACTAGCAATGGATGCACATTCAGAAGTAGAACATATACTTGCAACAGAAAAGGATCCTAGTTTGGTCCATGCTCGTATAAATTTAGCCCGCTCTTATTTAGAAATGGGTGAATTGGAATTAGGGCGTGAACATGCATTGAAAGCATATGATGAAACACAATCTGGAGATGATGAAATAATACATTCAAGAGCAAGAGCGGTATTAGGCAGATATTATGCACTTATGGGTGATACGGATTTAGCATTAAATCATTATTTAGAAACTTTACAATCCCTTAGTAATGAAGAAGATTTTGAAACAAAAGTAGAATTGATATTATTACTTGGTGAAGTACTTGAAGATTCAGGAAAAAGAGATGAGGCTATTGAAAGATATCTTGAAGGTTTGGCGTTAGCGGAGTCAAGTAATCAACCATTATTAGTTGGCGAATTATTATCCCGTTTAGGTACTACCGGATTAGATAAGCAACGCAGAATGGAATATTTACAACGAGCATTAAATGTATTTAGGGAAGTTGGAGCAACAAGAAAAATGCAGGAAGTTCAAATGATGTTTCATCAAGCTATTACTGGCAATTGATTATCTTGGTTTATTGGACAATTCTACAACTCCATTTGACATATGAATCCATATTGTAGATTCTCCTTTCAAATTAATTTCGCCGGTATGTGTGGTGGGGCCAGCTGAAATTAAATTGTGTTCAAATGGAAGTTTGAAACTAGGGTGATTAATGATTAGGCGTTCATCTTCTAGTAACATAATTACATCAACAGATGTATGTTCTACATTGAGTAAATCAACACTTTCTGAGTAAGTTGCATTGGGATTAATTCTAGCAACAGAATCTGCACGTTCAACAGCAGAACCAACACGTTCAATATTTTCTGTAAGTGCAACTTCAGACCATCGTTCCCTGGTAGCATTTTCTAAATCCCAAGCCCATAAGGAATATAGTGAAAGTAAAAGTAATCCAAGAAGAAATGTGAACACGTAACCTAATTCTGTAGCAGCGCCAGAATCATCCTTTTGAAATTTGGAATTTCTTTTCATCCACCTTCCTCCTTAGCATCGAATGAAATTGCAGTAAATGTCAAGACGAAATTAACATTTTCATTGGGGCTATGATATATTGCCTCACCATTAGTTCGATCAACCCATCCAGTATAATCCGAGAGTTTTTCAAATTGATTAGGATAGGAAATCCAATCATCTGAATATTCAAGATCTTCAGATAACCAATTTGTAATACTATTTCCATATAATCCATTCCACCCCATTCTAACATCTGTAGTTTTTTCATTGGTACAAAATTTAGTTTCAATTACTTTTAGTTGAACATTCACATCAGAAGATCCGCTTACCATGCTAGATGTTGTTGGCATCATTA
>CAZMJH010000108.1:0-5109 GCA_964566595.1 uncultured Candidatus Poseidoniales archaeon | reverse complement strand
AATTCATTAATTGAAACAGATGGATACTGGAATTGGGAACTTTCCATCCCTACTCACCCTGAAAAATGTAGTTGTAAAGTATATGTTTCACAAAGAGGAATTAATTCTGAAATTGTAGCTAGTTCAGTTTTGGCAATTTGGATTGAAGATATTGAAAGTCCTTCAAATCTATACCCGATTGTAATTCAAAACGAAAATTTTGATTATGGTTCATACCCCTATCAAATAAATGGTGTGCTTGAAGAATATGTTGAAATATATTATCCGTTTGATGATATCGATAATCTGTCTAATATCCCTGAAATAACTGAGGGTAGTATAAGTTATTATTATGATTCTAACGATGAGATTGTATCAATAGCAAATATTACAACACATCAAATACAACATGAAAATGGAGAATATTCTATTCATTTTTTAACAAATATTAGTTATTTGCCAGAGGGCATATTTCATATTGAATTAAATTTTGAATTATTTTCAAGATGGGCAGTCTCTTTTTATGTTGAAGTTGATAAAACGTCACCAATACTACTGATTTTAGGAGATACAAGTGTATTGGAAAGTACTGATTTGTTAATTATTAATGCTTCTGAGAGTTTTGATCCCATTTCAAATTGGAGTCAAGAATACTCCGAGACTGATGAAAAGCGATATTTGAATTTTTATTGGTTTATTGAAAATCCAGATGGAACTGTTAGTGTACCCACTAATGAAATGTTAAATTCACCTTCAGAATTTGTTTTTTTACCATCAAAAGCGGGAATATATAGTATCACTCTTCAAGTAACTGATTGGGCGGGAAATACTAATACTTCCATACACATTATTACTGTGAATAATGTAATTCCCGTGGCAAATATGGCTGATATTAATGGCCAATTAATAGATGGTGAATATTATGATTATAATGAAAGTAATGTGACAGAATTATATTTTAGTGCAGAAGAAAGTTTTGATTCATCAAATGAAATTGAGGATTTAGTATATGGATGGTATTTAGATGGAGTTTTACATTCTAGTGATAATGTTACCACAATTGATTTAACAACTATTGGTCCTAATGTTGAATTGGAATTGGTTGTTAAAGATTCAGATGGGGATTCTGATTCGATTTCCATAATATTGAACCAAATCGATGTTAAAGATTTAGAAGCGGAAAATATAACTGTTTCTGATTCTAATTTTTTGAATGGATTAAATCTAGTATTGTTGACTGCATTTATTTGTATGATTATTTTACTATTTGTTCGGAAAAAATCCACTGAAGAAAACCCTCTTCCAAAGTGGTCTAAACATAATCGCCAACAGTAACACTTTTTCTTATCATCAACTCCGGGTGTTAATGACATTCGATAGTGCGGCTGCAAATCTTGCAGTTAATCCACCCGTAATTAGTCATTCAGAATACAGATTAAGGCAGGGAAAATTGTATGGGAACTTAGAGGATTCTGCAGCACTATTAGTTTGCTCCTCACCTACAAAGATTCGAAGTAATGATGTACATCACCCATATCGGACAAATAGTAATTTATTGTATCTTACAGGCTGGAGTGAACCTGATTCTGTAATGCTAGCAATAAAGAGTAATGGGGAGTGGGAAACAAAATTATTTGTTCAACCAAGAAATACTGAGTTAGAAATTTGGGAGGGCAGGCGTCCTGGTGTAGAAGGTGCAGTTGAAGGATGGGCAATAGATTCTGCTGAATCTATTGATGAGATTAAAGAACTACTAGTTAAAGAATTAGAAAATGTTAGTGTTGTATATCATTCGGTTGGAATGAATCTAAATGTGGATGAAGTTGTTGAAAATTCAATAAATTCCAAAACAAGAGCAAGACAACAAAATGGTGAAGGCCCATTTCAAAGAATTGATCCAGCAGAATTAATTGCTGAAATGAGATTAAGAAAATCAGATGGAGAGATTGCTTTAATGCGTCATTCAGCTGACATTTCATCGCTAGCACATATCGAAGCTATGAAAAATGGAAAACCGGGTATTGGTGAATGGCAACTACAAGGATTAATTGAAGGTTGTTTTCGATATTTAGGAGCAAATAATTGGGCCTATCCAAGTATTGTTGGGTGTGGAGAAAATGCTACAATATTACATTATCATGAGAATAATAAGGAATGTAAAGAGGGAGAAGTTGTGTTAATAGATGCGGGTTCTGAATTTGAGGGATATGCGGCAGATATTACTCGGTCTTGGCCTGTGAATGGAAAATTCAGTGTCGCGCAAAGAAAAATTTATGATTTAGTCTTAAAATCACAATTAGCAGCAATTGAAAAATGTGTCGTTGGTAATGAATATTTAGACACTCATCGTGCTGCAAGTAAGGTTTTAGCAGAAGGTTTAGTTGAATTAGGAATTATAACGTGTAGTCCTGAAGAAGCAATTGAAAATGGAGAATTGAAAAAATATTTTATGCATGGAACAGGACATTGGCTTGGTCTCGATGTTCATGATGTTGGAATTTACAAACCTAATGGTGAACCTAGAAAATTTGAAGCAGGCATGGTGATTACAATTGAACCAGGATTGTATTTTGGAGATTGGAGGCCTGATTTAAATGATTTAGACCCACAATGGGCAGGTATTGGTATTCGAATTGAAGATGATGTGTTAATTACAGGAGATGGGCCCGATGTTTTATCTTCAATGTGTCCAAAGGATCCAGAAATAATTGAAAGTTTGATTGGAACTGCATAGGTTCTAACACTAAATTTGAAAATATTTCTTTATTGTTGGTACACTGAGGATTCATATTTATTGAAGAGGAAGAACTACCTCCACTATTATTTTCATAATATACAACCCATGAAGCAACTTCAATTCTTTGGCTACCTCCTCCATCATCATTAACAGGCTGATAATCTACACCATTGTATAATCCTTGATACAAGATATTATTTGAAGATCCGGACCAATCAATCCAACTGGTAATATCATGCTTCCATTGTTTTACATCCATACCAGGACACCATCCTGCTCTAGCATATGGCCATGAACCAAGTTGATTTGCAACAGTTCCATCTATTACTTGTTTCATACATCCTTCTTCATCATCACCTACACTAGAATTGCCTGCATGAGGAAAATCTTGTTGAGAATCATAACCATTCATTAAAAATCTATGTTCACTATTACAGAATTCTGCACAATTAGCATTATCATCATTAAAACCGTGTCCAGTTATTAATGCAACAAGTTCAGCCTTTACAAGCCCTTGAGGAATAGTAAGGTTGTGTTGTCTTTTGTAAATGGATTCATCATTATATTGTCCACGGAATGAACCACCTCCAAACAAATATTCTCCAGATACCGGCCTTAATCCATCATCATCCCAATTAGATAAAAGGGCTATTAGTGTTAAACCACCTTTATTTGCTCCTGAGAATTTAAATTCATGAATTCCTCCTTCTTTAATCATGAAAAGGAATGGTGAGACATCAGTTAACCATTGACCTTCCCTTCCATATGTTGTGATATATCGAGAAAATTCTGTGCCACAGGTTGAATGATTGTTTACTTCATTACAAATTTTCAGATATTCTAGATAATCCCATTCATGACACCCAGCATCAGAGGTGCCGTCACCATCAGAATCATAACGGGTTTTATGTTCATCACAAGCGTGATAAAAATATAATTCTAATGTATTGAATGTAGACATTGTGCTGGAATTAGGAAAACTTGCATTTGAATAACTATTGTATCCTCCACTCCAACCACCATTATGCCATTGATTATCAAATATAGTTACAGGTGTAATTCCAGGATCAGTTTGTCTTATTTCCACATCAAACTCTTGAGCATACATTTGTGATTCATATGCTAATGAATCCATACGATAATTTGCAGAACCAGTTCCCCACCCGTATAAACTTCCCACTTCTCTCCAACGTTGAAAATTATCAATTCCATAATAGAATGTAGACCAATCGTCACGAACATCACCGATCCCTCCTCCAATATTGAAAAATCTTTCATCAATGTAATGTATGTGTGACATCCAATGTGCTTCGTCTTCAATAGTTAATGTTGACAGATATGAATTGACATTTGAGCGTTTTGCATATACGTCTGAGTGGTAAGTTGTATCAAATGAGCCAAAGAAGAAATGTGTCCCATCTTTTGGTAACTTTTCAATTAAATCCCCCACATTTTGATTCCACAAATCGGTGTTGTAACTACTTGCACTATATTTTATGAAAAATAAATAATTATCGTATCCAGTCCATTCTGATTGAAAATGCCAATTATTTCCACTTAATGTATCGAAATTAAAATCTTCAACATAGTCCATTGGGTTAGTCCCATAAGGGCCAGAATTCCATTGAACAGGTAATTGATTGACAGCACAACCATTTTGATCTATAGTCCACCTTTGAGGGCTATTTGGGCAATCATCAATATCTTCTGTAATGCCATCAAAATCATCATCTGCACATCCGAATTCATTTACTTCGTTTATTAATTCATATGGGGTATTAGGGCACAAATCTAAGTCAAAATTAACGCCATCGCCATCTCTATCTCCACAACCATTAGCAGATACTTGGAGTCCAAATGGTGTATCTTCACATTCATCATCTAAATCCCTAACACCATCTTTGTCAGAATCTCTTTGATAATCATCACATCCATTACTATCTACAGAGGTATAATCTGTTGTCCAAGGGCATTCATCATTGCTGTTATCTACTCCGTCCTCATCTATATCCCAATCTTCATCAATATCCCTGCATCCGTCACCATCCCAATCTGTTTCAGCGTCAGAAATCCATCCAACAACTCCTTTACTGCAAGAATCTTCAGAATCAATGACAGTATCATTATCGTCATCTAAATCCTCTTCAGAATCGTCTTTACATCCATCTGAATCATGGTCGTATATCGTAGAATCCCAATTTAAAATTCCTTTTGTACATGCATCGAATGCATCTAAAACCCCATCAGCATCATCATCAGAATCTTCATCAATATCTCTGCATCCATCAGAATCATAATCATTTTCAAAAGTAGAGATCCACCCCATTGCTCCTTTTGAACAAAAATCTAGTGAATCTATGATGCCGTCATTATCATCATCAGTATCTTCGTCA